>PBWL01000069.1 GCA_002727235.1 Acidimicrobiaceae bacterium | reverse complement strand
TGTCGTGACATTGCCGGCGGGGATGTCGATCACCCGGTCTATGGAGCCGTCGGGTGCCACACGTACGACACAGCCGCCGTCATAGCGGCAATTCCAGAGATATCCCTCGCCATCCATGGCTGATCCGTCGGGGAGGCCACGCTCAAAACCGGCGAAGAAGGGTCTTCCGGGCCCGATCTCGCCGGTTTCGATGTCATAGTCGTAAACCCGGATTTCGTTCTTCAGTGTGTCGCCAAAATAGAAATGCCGCCTGTCGGGTGACCAGCATAATGTATTGGGAATGCCGATGTCGGTCTCGATCTCTTCCATCGGCCCGCCATGCCGGTATCGGTAGAGTGTGCCCCGGCCGTCCACGACCGGCAGACCTTCCCCGTTCGGGCCGACATTGTTGCCCATCGATCCGATCCAGAACGCGCCGAGGGGATCGCTTCGCCCGTCATTGAAACGCAATTCCGGCCAACCTCCCAGCATGGCCGGCAAATCCTCACGCGCGCCGGTTTCCGGATTGAACAGGATCAACTGCGAGCCAAGAGCGACCAGAAGCCACCCCTTTCTGTCCGTCAGTGACAGGGCGACGACCGGCCGGTCAAACAGATGGGTGCGCGTGGCGCCGTTGTCAGGATCGTGGCTATGCAGGAGGAAGCGGTTGATATCGGTCCAGTAGAGCCGGTTCGCGGCCGCGTCCCAGGTGGCGGCCTCGCCGCAGACATCTCCTGCCGGTACGATACAGATCGGCTCCATTACACTGGTCCTCCGTCAACATCATGGAAATACCCATGGTGCCCCGATGCGCCGGCGAAGGCGAGGGGAGAGTTGATCTGGTTTTCCTGCTCGCGCAAGATCGAATGATCGGGAGGTATAAAGAGTATGCTTGAAACCTGGCGTTGGTTCGGGCCGGATGATCCGGTGACATGTTCAGATATCCGGCAGGCTGGCGCCGACGGGATCGTCACCGCACTTCACGCGGCCGCCCCGGGCGAGGTCTGGCAGTCTGACGACATTGCGGCCCGCAAAAGTTTCATCGAGGCAGAAGGGCTGGCATGGTCGGTGGTAGAGAGCATTCCGGTGCATCCCGCCATCAAAATTGGCGATGATCGGGCGGCGCAGCATATCGACAGCTGGATTCAGACGATGCGCAACCTCGCGGCGAACGGGCTGGAGGTCATCTGTTACAACTTCATGCCGGTGGTAGACTGGACCCGTACCGACCTTCGCTGGAAGGCGCGCCGCGGCGGTCTGGCGCTGCGTTTCGATCCTGTGGAATTCGCCGCATATGATCTGTTTGTGTTGCGCCGCGCCGACGCCGACAAGGATTACACCGCCGAGATCATCGCGCAGGCCGAGACCCTCTATGCAAGCATGGACAAGGCCGCGATAGAGCGGCTGGAATCCACCATCATCGCCGGACTGCCCGGCTCGGAACTGTCACATGGCCGCGAGGGCATCCGTGCCGCGATCGCCGATTATGACGGGCTGACAGCAGCTGATCTTCAGGCGAACCTGATCACCTTTCTGGAACAGGCGGGTCCGGCAGCAGAAGAATGCGGCGTTCGAATCTGCCTTCACCCCGATGATCCGCCATTCTCGCTTTTCGGACTGCCGCGCGTGGTGTCCACAAAGGCAGATTATGCCGCGCTGTTCGATGCGGTGCCGACACTGGCGAACGGGATCACGCTCTGCGCTGGATCCCTTGGCTCGCGGCCCGACAATGACGTGATAGACATCGCGAGAAGTTTCGCTCCGCGCATTCATTTCACGCATCTTCGCAATGTCACTATGGAGCCGTCAGGCGCTTTCTTCGAGGACGACCATCTTGATGGTGGTGTGGATATGGTCGAGCTGATCTCGGTCCTGCTTGGCGAAGAGGCGCGCCGCCGCGAGGAAGGACGTGCCGATGCCGTGATCCCGATGCGCCCCGATCATGGGCATCTGCTTCTTGATGATATCGGCAAACAGACCAACCCGGGCTATTCCGCCATCGGGCGGCTCAAGGGGCTGGCCGAGTTGCGCGGTGTCGAACGCGCTGTTGCATCGCTCACATATCGGCAGGGGGGATCGGCATGATGACGGATTTCACTGGCAAGGTCGCCGCGGTCACGGGAAGCAGCGGCATTGGCCTTGGCGCGGCGCTGCATCTGGCGCGATCCGGCGCGCGGGTGTTCCTGGCCGGCATTGATTCCGGGCTGAACGACGAGGCTGCGACGCTTGCCGCCGGCGAGGGGCTCGATATCACCTTGCATCAGGTGGATGTGGCTGACGAGGATTCGGTCCGCGGCTGGGCCGGGCAGATTGCAGGCGAAACCGAAGTCCTGCACGCGCTGGTCAATGCGGCCGGCCAGCAGACCTACGGCACCGTCGAGGATACCGGCCCGGCTGACTGGGACCATTGCATGGCGGTGAATCTGAAGTCCTGTTATCTCACCTCGCATATCCTCTATCCGCTGCTGAAGGCAGCAGGCGGGGCGTCGGTGGTGCATGTCGCCTCAGTTCAGGGGCACAACAACCAGAACAATGTCCTCGCCTATGCGACTTCCAAGGGCGCGGTCCATGCGATGACCCGCGCGATGGCGGTGGATTGCGCCAAAGACGGGATCAGGGTCAATTCGATCAGCCCGGGATCCATCCGAACGCCGCTTCTGGAATACGGGGCCGGCCAGCTTGCCACTGGCGGGAAAACTGTCGATGACATGATCGCCGAGTTCGGGAAATCGCACCCTGTCGGACGTGTCGGCACCACCGAAGAGACGGGGAGCCTGATTGCCTATCTGTGCTCGGACGCCGCCGGATTTATCAGCGGCACCGACCTGCGGATTGACGGCGGGCTGACAGCCCAGCTTAGTGTGTAAGCGATGTCGGGATTGTTTGAAGAGCTGGATTACCAGCAGACGGCGCTTGGCGAGCTGATCCTGCGGCGTCGCAAAATCCTGAAGCTCGACCGTGACGTAGTCGAGGTCATCCTGAATGACGAGCATCTGATGTCTGACATGTTCACGGCATCCGAAATTGCGCTAGCCACCATTCCGATGGCGCTGCTCGAGGCTGCCGGACGAACAGATGCCGACATTCTCGTCGGCGGGTTGGGGCTCGGCTACACGGCGGATGCGGTGCTGCGCTCAAAGGCGGCGAGGTCGCTGGCCGTGGTCGAATATCTGGCGCCGCTGATCGGATGGCACGAGGCCGGCATCCTGCCCGTTGGCAGGCGTCTGGCGGACGACCCGCGATGCCGTTTCATCGAAGCCGATTTCTTTGCCCTGGCGCGGGGCGGTGACGGGTTCGACCCGCAGGCGCCGGGCCGCCGGTTCGACGGCATCTTCCTCGATATCGATCACAGCCCGGATTTCCACCTGAACCCGTCACATGCCGATTTCTACAGCAAGGAAGGGTTGGCAAGGCTGGCGAAAAGCCTGACCGGCGAGGGCATTTTCGCGCTCTGGTCGAACGATCCGCCGGATCAGGCGTTCGTCGCCCGGCTTGCCACGCAGTTCCCGAGCGCGCGCGCCGAAGAGGTGGTGTTCCACAACCCCCTTCTCGAAGAGGATTGCGTGCAGACCGTCTATCTCGGAATCACGGGCTGACGCACCTACAGCCCTAGGTCATAGAACAGGTTGGCGGTCCGGCCGTAGATGGCGGCGTTTTCGGAATCGCCGAGCCCTGCCGTCAGCGCCTGTGCCGCGCCGTGCCAGTCCGCATATTCGCCGGCAAGGCGGCAGACAGGCCAGTCGGACCCCCACATGACACGGTTGGCGCCAAATACCGAGATCACATGGTCGACATAGGGTCTGAGGTCATCAACCGTCCAGCTGGAGGCGGCCTCGGTGATCACCCCGGACAGTTTACAGAATGCCGAGGTCTCTCCTGCCAGCCTTGCCATGCCGTCGGCCCAGCTTTTGAACCCGCCCGATGAATGATTGGCAATATCGGGCTTCATGCAGTGGTCGATCACCACTTTCATGCCGGGATGGCGGCCGAAAAGGGTGATGAAATTCTCGATATGGCGCGGCAGGCCCAGCGCCTCGAACCGCAGGTTGAGAGCGGTAACAGCCTCGAAGGCCCACCGGATATCATCGCGCAGCATCCAATTATCGTCGGGAATGTCCTGAATCATCGGTCTGACACCCCTGAATTTCGGATGCGCCGCCAGTCGCTCGAGATGGTGTGAATGTGCAGGATTTTCGAAATCCACCCAGCCGGTGACGGCAGCGACATGCGGCGCGGCGTCTGCGATGCCTAGCATATACTCGCTTTCCTCGATGCTTGGTGCTGCCTGTACCAGAACCGTATGGGTGATTCCGGTAGCCGTCAGAAACGGCGCTAGATCAGCAGGACCATAGGCCCGAAACAGCGTTGCGTTATCTTCTGGCATCCAGCCGTAATCGCCGCGTGCCGGGTTCCAGAAATGATGATGGGCGTCAATCTTCATAATCCTGCCTCTGGCATGGTGCAACGATGTGTGCGGTGCGCAGATTCCAGCTAGTTTCAGGCATCAACCTACTTGCCGTTGCTCACCGCCACGATGCATCATAGGAGGATGGGAGGCCGCATCACAAGACGGCCCGCAACAGAAGACCCGAAGGGTAGATGTGATGATTTCGATCGGTGGCGAGAACCTGATAGACCTCGTGTCTGGAGCGGCTGCGGCCAACGGGCTGCCGCAATATGTCGCCAATCCGGGCGGCTCGCCGTTCAATGTCGCCATGGCATCCGGACGCCAGGGCCAGAAGGTGGCCTATCTCACGCCGGTGTCGGACGACGCGCTTGGTGCGCTTCTTGCCGAACGCCTGCTGGAAAGCAAAGTTACGCTCGCCGCCGACCGCGTGCCTCAGCCGACATCGCTTGCGGTCGTCTCGATCACCGACGGTATTCCCTCATATGCCTTTCACCGCAACGGCACCGCCGAACGGCAGGTCACCAAACGGGCGCTTCACAATGACATGCCGGCAGAAACGAAGCTGTTTCATGTCGGGTCACTTGGCCTTATCGAAGGGGACGACGCCGATACATGGGAGGCGTTTTTTGCCGATTGTCGCAGCCGCGGGATCATGACCTCGCTTGACCCGAATGTGCGGCCCGGCCTGATTGCCGATCGCGACGGCTATATCGCGCGCCTGCGACGGATGATGCGCCATGTCGATATTTTCAAGCTCAGCGACGAGGACCTGGCCTGGCT
>PBWL01000068.1 GCA_002727235.1 Acidimicrobiaceae bacterium | reverse complement strand
TCTTCGACCCAGTCACCAATTTCTGATGACCAATCGATACGACCAGCCCGAGGAGCTCGGATCACTCTCTCAGCGGATTTTCCTTCGATCTCTCCCGGGCTCCCCGTATTTGGCTCGGCCATGCCGGAAAAGAGGGCTCGTCCAAGCCGGTGACCACGCATAGTCTCTACAACTGCATGGCAATGCGTACCGACAGCGAAACCTGGGCCGAGACCTATCACGATGCCAGCGTCGTTGACGGTTGAATCGAGAGGCTGTTTTGCAAGCCGGCAGTCAATGATGCTGCTCACCTGCTGTGAGAGCGGCACATCGCCGAGGGTGGGTGCAACTACAACGGGAACTTCGCCAAGGTTCCAACAGGAGTGAACTGACGATTCATCATCACAACGCCGGGCTGCAAGACCTTCGATATCGATATGCCCTGAGACCACCGCTGAAGAAACCGCAACCGTGCGTCGAATGGTGAGCGGCTGGGATAACTCGGCCACGACCACTCGGAAGCCGGCGTGGTGAAGGCGCCACACAACGCCAGTTGCTATATCTCCCCCACCTCGTACAAGGACGATGTCATCTGGTGCTGGTTGCACGAACGACCTCAGCCATGATGCTGATCGCGATTTGCTCAGGGGTCTCGGCGCCGATTTCCAGACCGATNGGAGTNGAAATCCNGGANAGNTCATCCTCACTGCACCCNGCGTCAATGAGAAGTTTCTTCGTNGTCGACCATCTNCGCGCACTTCCCATGAGGCCGATGTAGGCNGCCGGTTGTTTCACGACCTCNGGAATGAGTTCAACGTCAAGNGGAACNTTGCGAGTGACCATCACGATGGCTGATCGAGCGTCGAGTGGAATGTCGGCGAGCACNTCAGAAAGTTCGCCANCANAGGNATTGATNNNATCATCGAGTTCTTCGAGTTGTTCAGATCGGTCGTCCCAGAGGTGAACGTCCCATCCAGTCCATTGCGCAAGCTCGCAAACAGCACGTCCAACATGACCGGCACCNATGATTAGAAGTGAGGCAGTATTCATATACGGCTCAACGTAGACGTCCATCTCGCCTCCGCACACACCAGGGTCTCCCGTGGAAGGGTCAACAAGTCGATAGGTGAGCAAGCGAGGTTGACCATCNGCCATTGCCTCCACCGCCANATCAACCACCCTTGATTCCATTTCGCCACCGCCAACGGTTCCCGACCGGCTTCCGTCATCACGAATGAGCATTGCTGCGCCAATGCGTCTGGGCACTGATCGATCNGTGCGGACCACTGTCGCAATCGCCGCCTTGCCACCCGCTGAGACGGTGTCGAGCGCCTGTCGAATCAGATCTAACGACCCCACAGTCGGCTCGCTTCCTCAACAACGCGCCCTCGGGCTCGNTCAACATCGACTCCGAGCACCTCTCCGTTTCGCACCCGCCATTCACCGGCCACCATCACATCACGAACGTGCTGACCGCTTCGCCAAAGCACCAATTGATCACAGATCGTCGAAGCGTCAATTGGCGTAGGGAGGTCACAANTGACGAGCTGGAGATCAGCGATCCACCCCGGTTTGANTCGACCAAGGTTCTTGATCCCGAGCGCCCGGGCGCCACCTTCGGTTGCCATGGAGACGACATCATGGGCGGGAAGAGTCGATGGATCGAGGAGTCGAGCCTTTTGCAGCCAAAATGCTCCGCGCATGACCTCGTACATGTCGTTGACGTAACCATCGGTTCCGAGGCCAACAGTGACCCCTTTTGCAAGGAGTTCATCGATTGGCGCGATACCTCCACCGACTTCGCAGTTAGAGAGCGGCATATGGCTCACACGGGTTCCGGTTGCCGCAATAATGTCGAGTTCGGAGTTAGTCATCTGCACGCATTGGCTGGCGAGAAATGACTGGTCTGCGACTCCCAGTTCACGATAAAAGGCCATGGTGTCCATTCCATGGTTCTCCCGCGCCCAGTTGCCCTCGTGTGTTCCCTCATTGCAATGTGCGTGATACCAGGTTGATCGCACTCTTGCTTCATCTGCTGCTCGCTCGATGAATTGCGGCGAGCACGTGAAGACAGTGTGCCAGGACATCGCCCCAGACACCAGTGGATCACTTTGGTGGGCGTCGATGAAGTCAAGNTTCTCGCGAAGGGAGCGTTCTGCNATTTCTTGTCCCGATCGCTCCGTTGCTTCAAAGCTAAATATGCCNCGCATGCCTACNCGGCTCGCATNNTCGGCTTCGACNTCGAGNACACCTGACAACGCCCCNGGGGCCTCACAGATATCAAAAAAGGTGGTGGTGCCACTTCGTAACATTTCGGCGCACACCCATTCTGTGGCGGCACCAATCATCTGCTGATCGAGACGATCTTCGACTTGGGGCCACCAGTAGTCATCGAGAAAACTCTCGAAGCCTGTTGGTGGTGATTCGATCACGATTCCGTGAGCAAGCGTGCCGTAGAGGTGAACGTGAGAATTCACGAATCCAGGCAGAAGGGCACAGCCGGATCCGTCGATGATCTCATCTTCGGGGAACAGAGCGACGAGTTCTCCGGGACGCGCTACGTGAGTGATGACCCCATCAAGAACCCGAACAGCAGTGTTCGCGCTGACCTCCTCACNGGAGGCAACCAACCAGTCGGGTTGAATAATCATGTGNGNCNNGTCTTACTCGGAGGCCTTCATCGCCCGCCAGACACGTTCTGGCGTAAATGGGATTTCGTTCATCGAGACTCCGACAGCATTTTGGATGGCGTGTCGGAGAGCTGGAGCAACGCCGTCTTTCGGGATTTCTGCCACCGCCTTCGCTCCGAATGGGCCGCTATCTTCCATCGTCTGAACGAGGTAGACCGACGTCTCGGGCATTTCGTCGGCACGATAGATGTGGTAGGGACCGAATGAATCGTTCAGCATCTTTCCGTTTTCATCAAATGCGTACTCTTCGCAATGTGCGTACCCNAGNGCTTGCAACATGCCTCCCTCTACCTGACCAGATGCCGTCACCGGGTTGATAGCGACGCCACAGTCGACGGCCATCGCCATCTTCTTCACAGTCACCTGACCGGTATCGATATCAACCTCAACCTCGATGACCTGTGCAGCAAACGGTGGCGGGCATTCAGGCGATACATACGACGCTGTGCCCATGATCTGCTCTTGTTCTTGCGTATGCAACGAATCGAGCGCAATGTCTTCCATTGAGACCGAGCGGCCATCGGGAGCGCAGGCCCGCCGGTCACGTAGTTCGATGGAACATGGNTGTTCCACACCGAGGAGCATGGCGGCGCGCTCTTTGATGCGTTCACGGGCGGCCTCGGCTGCGCGGAGAGCTGCGGTGCCAGAGATATAGGTCGTCGACGAGGCGTATGCCCCCGTATCGAATGGGGTCATGTCGGTATCACTTGAGTACACCTTGATGTCGTCAAGTGGAACACCGAGCACTTCAGCAGCGATTTGCCCGAGGACCGTGTCTGCGCCCGTACCAAGGTCGGTTGCGCCGACNAGCATGTTGAATGAGCCGTCATCGTTGAGCTTGATGGAACATCCACCCATATCAAGGAAGGGAATTGCGGTGCCATGCATGCAATAGGCAAAGCCGAGCCCTCTACGAATATTCGGGNGGTCNGATGGCTCACGCCAAGCTTGATCGTCACGACGATGCCAACCGATTTCTCTGAGTGCTTGTGCGACACACTCCTCAAGTCCTGTTGAGAGCACTCGTGGATACTCATCGAGCTCTTCATCGCTTGCGGCTCTTTCGCCAAGATGTGGAGCAATGTTGAGTTCATCGCCTAGCCGCAGCCAGTTTTTGCGTTTGAACTCGATGCAGTCGTAGCCAAGTTCCGCCGCAATGTCATCCATATGGGCTTCAAGCGCAAATTCAGCCTGTGGCGCGCCGTAACCTCGGTATGCGCCCGGAACCGGGATGTTCGTGTACACGACGTCACAGCGAAAACGTTTGTTTGGCGCGTTGTACTGAGTGAGCCCGCGGAGACCTGCGACAGTCTGCACGGTGTAACCATGGGTGCCGTATGGGCCGGTGTTGCCGATGATGTACAGGTCTTGAGAGACCAACTTTCCGTCGCCGTCAACAACGGTTGTAAACGTCAACGTCTGAGGGTGACGGGTTCGGCTNGCGATNAATTCCTCTGAGCGGTCAAGTTCAAGTCGAACAGGTCGACGAGTTGCCTGAGCAAGATGCCCAACGATGTCTTCGATGAGCATCTCCTGCTTAGCGCCGAAGCCCCCACCAATGCGTGGCTTCACGACGCGAATGTCTTTGATGTCGCGATCGAGTAGCGGAGCCACCATTCGTCGAGCGTGGAACGGAACTTGGGTGGCGGTTCGAATGACAAGGCGTTCGTCTTCGTCGAGCCACGCAATTGAAATATGCGGCTCGATCGGACATTGCTGCACTTGGTGCACCCGGAACGTCTGAGTGAAGACGTGGTGGCCGTTTTCTATGGCGTGCTCAACAGCCGCATCGGGGTCATTTCGACGAGCGGCGATGTGATGAACGATGTTCTTCTCTCGATCGTGAATTTCGAGCGTGTCAGGTTCGTCGTGGATCACCACCGCGCCATCAACCATCGCGTCTCGCTCATCGAGAATCGCTGGGAGCACCTCGTAGCTGACGTCAATCAGTGTGCACGCATGTGCCGCAATCTCTGGAGTCTCTGCGGCCACCACCGCAACACGGTCGCCGACATGGCGGACTTTGTCATCAAAACTCACCTGATCATGTGGATGAGGATTCGGCCATGACTGTCCGCCAGATGCGTATTTCACACGAGGTGTGTTTTGGTAGTGGAGAATCTCGTGAACTCCTGGCAGTGCCCGGGCAGCGGAATCATCAATGTTGGTGATTCGAGCATGAGCATGAGGACTGCGCAGCACCTTTGCGAACAGCATGTTCCGCAACTCGATGTCATCGGTGAATGCGGGGTTACCTTTTGCGAGTCGAATCGCATCAACCTTGATTTCCGGTTTACCAACAACGGCCATGTCAGGTACGTCGCGGGATGGAATGACGCGTGGTACTGCTGGTGAAGCTGTCGGCGCAGCATCGCTCGGGTCGTAATCGGCGGGCTCGCCCTGCTGGGTAAGTGGTGGAACGATCAGGGGGGCGAATGCTTCTGTTTCTTCCCCACGCAGCACCGCTGCTGCCCTATGGATCGCTTCGACCGGCTTCACATATGCGGTTTCTCGGTCAAGTATTCCCGACAGCATGTCTCGAATCTGTGCGTCGGTTGGTGCAGGGTTCTTCTCGAGGAGCGCCAAAGTGCCGAGCACCATTGCGCCCGCCGAATAACCGGATTGAAATGCGCCGGCTGCAACGAACGCAGCCTGGATCGGGTGAAGCTCAGCTTCAATATTCAGAGCTTCGACCGTGGTGATGGAGTGACCATCGGCCTGTACCGCAAGGACGACATCACTGCTGACAAGTTCGCCATCGAGCAATACAGCCCCCGCACCGGTCTCGCCGCTATCAGACCCGTAGTGCACGCTGAACATTCCCTGTGAGCGCAAAAAGGTCCTGAGTGTCTCATGAACCTCGCAGGTGCTCGTAATCTGTCTGCCGTTAAGAGTCAGCGAAATTGTTTTCATGACAGGTCTCCTAACGCGCGCTCGCCCAACGTGACGGCGAGGTGATGTCGATATTCGCTCGACCCACGGAAGTCGTCGATGGGAATAAGTTGGTTGATGTCGTCGATTGACCGGGCTACCACCGGTTGCGCACCGACCCCTGTGAGAGCGAGAGTGATGCCGTCTTCTGATCGTCGTCCAACGACGGCAACGATTGGCGTGTCCATCGGCGTACGACCTGTGTGTTCGATCGTCCACGCGCCATCTGCGGTCACGTCAACCCCAACGATGAGCTCCCTGGGTGCGCTGACATAACATTCGACACTCACCTCGTCACCATTCGCAGTGCGAACCGATGCGCCCGACGCCATCAAAGCGGCCAGCATTAGGCTTTCTCCTCCGCCGGCTGCAACCGTTCCGCCAACCGTGCCAACAGTCCGGAGTGTTGAGGGAAGTTCGCGGCGTGCCGCCTCAGCCAGGAGATCTCCACCGCATTGCCGTTCCACATCAGACAGTCGACACATTGCACCAAACTGCACTCGTGAAGCCTCCCGGGAGACCACCTCGAGACCAAGTGATTGCAAGTCAACCGCCACCAGCTGCGAGCGGTTTCGATCCGCGTTCACAACGGTGCCTCCCGCAAGTGCTACGTGGTCTGGCTGCTGAAGGAGCTCAACGGCCTCAGCCACTGACTCAGGGCGATGATATTCGACTACTAATGGCACGCTACCGAAGTTAGCCGAGACGAGAATGAATGCCCGCCCGCTGAAACAGGGTTTTTGCCGCATTCTTCGCCGAAGCAACTGCCTCGGCGATGTCAACACCAGCATGCTGCCCGTTCCTCACAACAGCATTGCCCTTCACGAACACGTCTCGAACATGCTGCGGTGCGCAATTGAAGACCAAAGCACTCGGCACTCGGTGAACGGGAGCCACCGCAGGGTGATCGAGATTGACGACAATGAGATCAGCCTCTCGACCAACGTCGATGCGTCCAAGCGTGTCGGGTTCGCCAAATGCCCGAGCGCCGCCGGCACATGCCATATCAATTGCATCTTCTGGTTGCAAGGCCATTGCATTGAGGTGATGCACCTTTTGGAGGAGCACACTTACCTTCATCGCCTCAAAGAGGTCTTGCCGATTATTCGACCCTGAGCCGTCGCTAGCGAGGGCAACAGTGATGCCCCTCTCCCTCATCTCAAGGATGCGGGCCACCCCAGAAGCCAGGTACATATTCGATACCGGACAGTGGACCACCACCGCATCTGCGGCGGCAATGGCGTCAAGTTCATCATCATCGAGCCACACGGCATGGGCGAGTTGCACGTCGGACGCGAGTGAGCCAACGCTTTGCAACCAAGGAACATGACGCATTCCGCGCTCCTCGAGGCTCATCTCCACTTCGATCGCCGTTTCAGCGCAGTGAACGTGGGTGCCTCGACCCCATGACCGTGCTGCTTCGATCGTCGACACCATCGCCTCATCAGAGCATCCCCAAGGAATCAAAGGCCCGAGCTCAACACGTATTCGACCGTCGTGGCCATCCCATTGGTCGAACACTGCTTTTGCTCGCTGAATCGCAGTCGCCGCATCTTCTGCGAGCGGTTCGTGATAATTGCGGTCGGCCCAACCGTGTGCAAGCAGAAGACGAATGCCAAGTTCATCGGCAGCACGACACACTGCGTCATCGATCAGGTCACCTTCGGCACCAGGGTGCACGTATTGATGGTCAATGACAGTCGTGCAGCCAGTTAAGAGATTCTCAAGAAGTCCAATTCGCGCCGCGTGATACGCAATCTCTGGCGTGATGTGTTCCGCTGCAGGCCAGATGCATTCACGAAGCCAGTCGAGAAGCGGCCGGTCGTCGGCGAGACCTCGGAAAAACGATTGAAACAGGTGGGTATGTGCATTGGTCATACCGGGCATCACTGCACAGCCAACTGCCGAGATGTGCTCATCGACCGAAGACACGACGTCTGCCGGTGGCTCACCCTCGCCAAGTTGTGTAATCACACCGTTTGAAATAGCAACCCAACCCGGGTCAAGTACCCGGTGAGAGGAGTCGACGGTGACTACCGCTCCCCCAGAGATGAGTCGGCTATTCGCCATCTGGCATCCAGTGGGCGAATGCGTCGATCACTGGTTTGATGTCGTCCATCATCGGATACAGGATCGGACACGTCACGCCAGCATCAATGTATTCGGCAACCTTGTCTTGGCACTCTTTCGTTGTGCCAACAGCCATCAGCGACCGCACAAGGTCGTCGGGAATGAGGTGCGCCGCCTTGCGGTAGTCGGCCTCTGTGGCAGGCCAGCCAACGACTTCTTGCACACGCTCTACTAGCTCTGGGTCAGCGCCGCTCGCCTCCATGATATGGGGCT
>PBWL01000067.1 GCA_002727235.1 Acidimicrobiaceae bacterium | reverse complement strand
GTTGGGATGGCTGCCGTTGCGTACCTGCTCGGTCGTCGATCTGGTCGACGGAAATCTGCGATTATCGACATTCGTCGGCTCTGATTTCAATGAGTAGACGGCAGCAAAAGCTCGAACGGTCGGTTTCGACGGTGTTTCGGCGTGGAATCTGGAGAGGGAGTCCGGCGTACCGATCGCTGGCTGTTGCCATTCTCGCCGTGCGCGGCGCGCGCAAACTCGTGCGACGTCAACCGGAAGTGGTGCGCAGGGTAAGGATCCGACCAGGATCAGCGATGTCGCTTGCAGTTCGTCGAGGTGGTCGTCGTTGATCGTTCGCTTACGTCAACCCTCTCGAGAGGTTGACGTTCGGGGCGGCCGGACAGCCCGAGCGGTTCTCATCGAGCTTGGATTCGCTCCCGAAAGCTACATCGTTATCTGTAACGGAACGTTGGTGCCTTCAGACACCGTCCTGCATGAGTCAGACAGTGTCGAACTTCGTCCAGTCATTTCAGGGGGTTAGCGATGTCAAAGTGCCGGTCGTGCGGTGAGGCAGCCGTCATTGATCTTCCCCGTCACAACGCCAATTTCTGCGCAGAGCATTTCCAGCAACTGTGCCGACGCCAACTGTCAAAGGCGATCACCGACTTCGAGATGTTCACGACAGATGATCGGATTCTTGTCGCAGTATCGGGAGGCAAGGATTCTCTGGCTCTTTGGGACATGCTTATTGAAGCTGGCTATCAGACTGACGGCTTATACATCGGTCTCGGCATCGGTGACTACAGCTCCGAAAGCGGTGCAATTACCCGTCGTTTTGCTCAGGAACGAGGCTTGAAGCTGCTGGAGGTCGATATCCGCAACGAACATGGATTTGATATTCCGACTGCAGCGGGTGTTACGGGCCGAAGCCCTTGCTCTGCGTGCGGGCTCTCGAAGCGACACATTTTTGATGACGTTGCGCAGCGCGAGGGCTATGACGTGTTGGCAACAGGACACAACCTTGATGACGAGGCAGCAGTTCTTTTTGGAAACACACTCAGGTGGGACGTCGAATATCTCAGACGCCAAGCTCCGGTTCTTCCAGCCGGTAATGGTTTCGGCAAGAAAGTTAAACCGCTCGTGCGACTCACTGAGCGTGAAATGGCGGCCTGGTGCGTGGTTCGACGCATTGATTATGTGGTCGAGGAATGTCCAATGGCGGTTGGGAACAAGCACCTTTCATATAAAGACGCCCTCAACGCTCTCGACAGTACCTCTCCCGGAACGAAGGCATCTTTCTATCTCGGTTTTCTTGACCGTATAAGACCGCTGCTCGAAGAAAGCGCGTCGATCACTGCCCCTGGTTCATGCCCACGTTGTGGCGCACCGTCTGCAACGAGTGAAGAGGCCTGCGCATTCTGTCGGCTTATTGAGACGACATCGGGTCATGAACCGATTCCCGTCAGAATGGTGCTCAACAAGAAGGCACGAAAACTCTTTGATGCTCAATGGGGGAGCCAGCATGGTGACTAACCACACATTTCATTATGGCGAGCGGGTGCTGCTGCTGGACAAAAAGCGGCGCCGGTATTTGGTCGAACTTGTCGAGGGTGGGGAGTTTCACAGCCACGCCGGTTTCGTTGCTCATGGCAACATTGTTAAAGCCGCAGAAGGGACGGTGCTTCGGAGCACTCATGGAGCGGAGTACACGGCGCTGAGGCCGACCCTTGAGGACTTCGTTCTCGAGATGCCTCGGGGTGCTCAGGTGATTTACCCGAAAGACCTTGCCCCGATATGTGTGTTGGCCGACATTTCTCCCGGTGTGAAGGTTCTTGAGAGCGGAGTTGGCTCAGGCGCGTTATCGATGACGATGCTGAGATGGGGAGCGGACATTACCGGATACGAACTACGTGAGGATTTCGCAAATCGAGCCCGTGCAAACGTTGCATCGTTTCTCGGCGAAGAGGTCCTTCAGCGTTACAACGTGAAGATCGGGGATTCTTATGAAGGTATCGATCTTGACGACGGGCCGTTTGACCGGGTGGTACTCGATTTGCCTGAACCTTGGAACGTCATCCCTCATGCTGAGGGGGTACTGAGGCCAGGTGGAATACTGGTCGCCTACACGCCCTCGATCACTCAGGCAGCTCAAACACGGGAGCAACTCAAGGGCCGCTGGCTCGACACTCGCACCATCGAGGTGTTGCACCGAGGCTGGCACATCGATGGACAGTCAGTACGCCCCGATCATCGCATGGTCGCCCACACTGGCTTCCTCACAGCAGGCCGCTTTCTCGGCCAGGGCACGAGTCGGCGCTGACAAAAACTCGAAGCGGGGCAGGCTGCAGACGTGGAGGAAAGTCGAGCTCAGGGCTCGATGTAAATACACTCGCCGGGGCATTCCTCGGCGGATTCAACAACCGAGTCGAGCTGACTGTCAGCGAACTCAGCCATGCCATCTGCACCCTGCGGGTTGCCCTTGGCCTCGGCGAAGATCTTGTCGCCCTCTTTCACGTAGGCAAGACCATCGTCGAGCAGCGCAAACACGTCGGGCGCGATTTCTTCGCAAAGTCCGTCGCCGGTGCAGAGATCTTGATCAATCCAAACCTTCATGGATGGGGGCTCCTTCGTAAACGCCGAATATCTATTGAGCAAAGTGTAACCCTCAAGAGTTCTCCATTCATAGTTCTTCCGGTGGGAATTACTGCGTTCGTGGATGAATCGATGGCGAACGTGTGGAATGATGATTCCACTGAAGGGAGTCCGTCCGGTGAAAAGTGGTGAACAACCAGCACACGATGCAGAAATTGAACGCCTTACTGCGGAGGTTGAGCGGCTTAAAGAGCGAGTCACTGAACCCTCCCAGCGCATACGTGCCCTCGAGTCGCGGGTTGTTGATCTGAAGAGCGAACTCGCCGGCACCATTTCGAGAAACGAACGATTGAGTGGAACCCTCCGGGAGGCGAAAGAGCAAATTGAATCGCTTCGAAGCGACGTCGAACGATTAACCGGGACCCCGAACACGTACGGAGTCGTCGTTCAGCACAACGACGACGNGACATTTGATGTTNTGTCNTCGGGTCGAAANTTTCGCGTAACNANNGGANCNGANGTCGACGCCGCNGACGTTGTNGCAGGGGCAGAGGTAACGCTCAACGAATCGATGGTGATCATCGCCGCTCGTCACCCCGACACGATGGGCGACATCGGAACCATTCGAGAACTACTCGACGACGGAATTCGCGTCGTCGTCACCGCTCGAGCCGATGAAGACGCAGTGTGCACCCTTAGTGATGGTCTCCGTGGCACGAAACTGAGGATCGGTGACCGGGTCCGCATCGATACTCGTTCAGGCTTGGTGCTCGAAGTGCTCGGGCGCCCAGATGTCGATGAACTCCTTCTCGAAGTCGTTCCCGATGTGACTTACGACGACATTGGTGGTCTCGACACCCAAATTTCCGCAATCGCTGATGCTGTCGAATTGCCGTTTCTGCATGCTGATTTGTTCGCAGAGCATCGTCTTCCAGCTCCGAAGGGAGTTCTACTGTACGGGCCTCCTGGATGCGGAAAGACCCTCATTGCGAAGGCGGTAGCGAACAGCTTGGCGAGGAAGGTCGCCGCGTCAATCGGTGAAGACAAAGGACGGAGCTACTTCGTCAACATCAAAGGNCCNGAACTGCTNAATAAATACGTTGGTGAAACCGAGCGACAGATTCGTCTCGTGTTCGAACGAGCCCGAGAGAAAAGCGATGAGGGGTGGCCGGTCATTGTCTTTTTCGANGANATGGANTCGATGTTNAGAACCCGCGGTACNGGGGTGTCTTCNGATATGGAGTCAACAGTCGTGCCACAGCTCCTNGCNGAAATCGATGGNGTTGANGGNCTNGAAAATGTNATNGTGATCGGNGCCACNAACCGNGAAGACCTNATNGANCCTGCNATTCTTCGCCCCGGTCGTCTCGACGTGAAGATCNGNATCGATCGTCCTGANGCTCNTGCGGCTCGACAGGTGTTCCTGCGGTACCTCAACGATGAAATACCACTCGGAGAAGGTGAATCGGTAGACCAGATGGTGTCGGCTGCTGTTGANGAGATGTATCGNGTTGACGACGACAACAGGTTCNTNGAGGTNACNTATGCAAACGGCGACAAAGANGTNCTGTANTTCAAAGATTTTGCNTCNGGAGCNATGATTGAAAACATNGTTCGTCGAGCNAAGAAGTCAGCNGTNAAACGNGTNATTGNCGGCGGTTCGAGGGGCATCACTTCCGNNGATCTNATNNCNGCNGTGCGATCGGAATTNACNGAACACGAAGACCTNCCNAACACGACNAACCCAGACGANTGGGCAAAAGTCTCTGGCCGAAAAGGCGAACGTATCGTCTTCATTCGAACTCTAGTTGATCGAGATGCGGGTCCAATTGGGGGAGGACGCGCGATCGAACGTACCCAAACAGGGCAGTATCTGTAGGCCGATGGCAGTTCCCAAGGTCTGCGGAATCGAAACCGAATACGGCATTCTCGTACGAGGCGCCGAGAACAATCCTGTGACGGCATCTGCGCTGCTTATCAACGCGTACACCGGCGCCGTCGAAGACCAGGTTGCGTTCGATTTGATCGCAGAAGACCCGAGGCGAGACGCCCGCTCTCCCGACCCGCTTGACCCGTATGAGTTCGACCCAGAACTTGAGTATGTGCCGGTGAACGCTGTTCTGACCAACGGCGCCCGGTATTACGTCGATCATGCCCACCCAGAAATGTCGACTCCAGAGGTCCGGAGCCCACTTGAAGCTGTGATCTGGGACCGCGCAGGCGAAGAAATTGTCAGGGAGTCAATCGATGCGGCTCAACGGCTTATTCCTGACGGCGCAGAACTCCTCATTCACAAAAACAATTCCGATGGCAAAGGAAACTCATACGGCTGCCACGAAAATTATCTTGTTGATCGGACGCTGCCATTTGGCAAGGTGATTTCGGCGGTGATGGCGCATTTTGTCACCCGTCAAATATTTGCAGGTTCGGGAAAGGTGGGTTGTGAGTTTCCTGGCGCACCGTTCGACGCAGTCGACTACCAAATTTCTCAAAGAGCCGACTTTTTTGAAGAGGAAGTCGGACTTGAGACCACCGTCCGACGCCCGATCGTGAACACCCGTGATGAACCTCACTGTGATGCGTCGAGATATCGGCGCCTGCACGTGATTGCGGGTGATGCCAACATGTCCGAAGTCGCAACGTTCCTTAAACTGGCGAGCACAGCAATGCTGCTTTCTGCTGTAGAAGACAATCCAGACCTTGAGATGCCAGCCCTCGCCAATCCGGTTCGCGCGATCACACAAGTGAGTCATGACCCCTCACTCGCCGGGGCAATTCAAGCATTTGATGGCACTACAATCCGAGCGATAGATGTGCAGTGGCAATTGTTCGACATTGCGAGAACTTGGTTTGAGCAGACCGGTGGCGAAGCAGTGGGAGAGGCGGATTGCACCCTCGCACTTAAACAATGGGAGCGCATCCTTACCGGTCTTGAAAATGACCCCCTAACGGTTGCTGACAGTGTCGACTGGGTCGCCAAGCACCGTCTCATCTCTGCGTACGCAGAACGACACCAACTCGAACCAGGTGCGGCTGCTCTTCGTGCGATCGATCTGCAATATCACGATATGAGACGCCACAAAGGTCTTGCGGGTCGGTGCGGTCTCATAACCCTCGCATCCGATGAGCAGGTCTCTCAGGCGATGACCTCGCCGCCAGATTCCACCCGGGCGTTTTTCCGAGGTCGTTGCATAGAGCGGTTCCCTGATGAGGTCCTTGCCGCGAATTGGGACTCAATGGTCTTCGACCTCGGGGCAGACCCTCTACGTCGCGTGCCAATGGAAGATCCGTTACGCGGCACCGCCGAACTCGTGGCTAACGTAATTGCCAACAGCGCCACGGCGGGAGAATTGGTAGCGGCTCTCGCCGAAGCAAACTAATAGCGTTACGCACGAGAAAGTATTGCGATGCCAGATCGAATTCAGCGAAAGTTGCCGGAGCGGCAATCGGAGGAGACTATCGAGACAGAGGCGGTTGACAGTGATCGACCAGCGACCGAAGACCTCGACGATCTGCTCGACGAAATTGATGAGATTCTCGAAGAAAATGCTGAGGACTTCGTGAGGTCGTATGTGCAAAAAGGAGGTGAGTGACCATGGTGATGCCTGTATTCCAACCCGGCGATGACCCTGGCACTGACTTCCCAATGCTTCTTCAGCGAGCCGGCTATGGGCCGGTCGACCTTCCTTCGGGAACCACCATCGATACGCCGCACGCAACAACATGTGTCGCTGTTCGCTTCGATAACGGCGTCGTCATGGCTGGTGACCGAAGAGCAACTTCCGGGCACCTCATTTCACATCGAACGATGGAGAAAGTGGTGCAGGCCGACCGTCACTCAGGTGTTGCGATTGCGGGCGCCGCGGGCCCAGCGGTTGACATGATCCGACTTTTCCAGGTGCAGCTCGAGTACTACGAGAAAGTTCAAGGAAGCGCCCTCAGCCTTGAAGGCAAGGCAAATCAGTTGGCCTCGATGGTTCGTGCAAATGTGCCGGCAGCTATGCAAGGAATGGGCGTTGTGCCGATCTTCGCAGGGTTTGATATTCGGCGGTCGATCGGGCGTCTCTGGGCATATGACATGCTGGGTGGACGGTACGAAGAACGAGAGCATGTCGCAACAGGCTCCGGGTCGCTTCATGCATCAACAGTGATGAAAGTTGGGTACCGCTCTGATCTCACCCGAGATGATGCAGTTGAACTCGTGACCCGCAGTCTCTGGGAAGCTGCCGATGCAGACTCAGCAACCGGCGGGCCCGACATGGTGCGAGGTATCTATCCAGTGGTTGCAACGATTGATAACGATGGCTGGTCGCTCGTGGGCGACGATGAACTCGGCGATCGTTACCGGACTCTCATCGAACAGATGGGAGGCTCGACATCATGAGCATGCCGTATTACGTAGCTCCTGAACAAGCGATGACCGACCGGGCGGACTTCGCTCGGAAAGGAATTGCAAAGGGCCGGGCACTTGTGGCTCTGCGATACGAGCACGGAATCGTGTTGGTTGCAGAAAACACATCGCAGTCTTTGCGCAAAGTCAGTGAAATCTACGATCGAATCGCATTTGCGGGTGTTGGCAAGTACAACGAATTTGACCAACTGAGGGTCGCAGGCATTCGGTCGGCTGAGCTCACCGGATATCAGTACTCGCGAGACGACGTCGACGCCAGAGGGCTCGCCAACGATTATGCGCAACTCCTTGGTAACGCCTTCACCCACGGCATGAAGCCAATGGAAGTCGAAATTCTTGTCGCAGAGGTCGGTGTTGAAGGGTCACATGACGACCAGATTTTCCACATCATGTACGACGGGACGGTGATCGACCGTCCGGATACGTGTGCACTCGGTGGTGAATCTGACGCCATTAGCAACCGGCTCTCGAGCGGCTTTGCTGAAGGGTTCAGTTTGGTTGAGGCCGTTCGCCTCGGCGTTTCATCATTATCGGGTGACGGTCGATCTATCTCTGCCGATTCATTGGAGATCGCGATTCTCGAACGTAATGGCGAGCGTCGCTGCTTCCGCCGACTCGAAGCCAGCGAAGTTGAGACCGCCCTGCAAGAATGACGGTTGATGCCATCGATAGACCTCAATAGCGACCTGGGGGAGGGTTTCGGCATCTGGCGTCTAGGTGACGACGCAGCGATGCTTCGGCTCGTGACGAGTGCCAACATTGCATGCGGTTTCCACGCTGGTGATCCGTCAACACTTCGGGCGGTCTGCGGCGACGCCGTCAAGAATGATGTTCGGATAGGAGCACAAGTCTCGTATCCAGACCTTGTGGGCTTTGGGCGACGTCACATCGATATGGACCCCGCCCAACTCACTGATGCAGTCCTCTACCAACTCGGAGCCCTCGACGCCTTCGCTCAGGTCGCCGGGAGCGAAGTCTCCTATGTTAAACCTCATGGCGCTCTCTACCACGCAGCCCGTGCGGAACGCCGCGTCGCCGATGCCGTGGTTGAGGCGGTGGCTGACTATGACCATTCGATGGCTGTATTGGGACTCCCGGGCTCTGCGCTTCTTGACGCTGCCGATGCGGCTGGCCTTGAAGTAGCCGCCGAAGCCTTCGCTGACCGCGCGTACTCTGATGACGGCGGGCTCGTGGACCGCGCCCAGCCTGGCGCTGTTCTTGATGATCCTCGCGCAATAGCGGAACGGGCCGTGCAGATGGTGATGACGCAAACGGTCACCACTTTTACTGGCAAGACGATCTCTGTGCCGTTGAGGTCACTATGCGTTCATGGGGATACACCTGGGGCGGTGGAGATTGCACGGGCTGTCCGAGAGGCACTCGAAGCCGAAGGCATTGGAATTTACTCGTTTACGTGAAGGCAATCAAAGGTCTCGACATCGCTCAGATGGGCTCCCATGGCCTGCTATTGCGCACCGATACCTATGTTCCCGCAGTGCTCGGCGCCACCATTCGAGATCTGGCGCTTGAAGGTGTTTCTGATGTTGTCCTGGCTGAGACGACATTGCTGGTGAGATGCGACCATGCTGCCGCTCAACAAGCGGTACAACATCGGCTTGAGGAAGTCATTAAGAGTTATGACGAAAACCCCTTGCGAGTCGATCGCGAACCGATCGAGATTCCGGTGAGGTATGACGGCGAAGATTTGGAGTTCGTTGCCGAGGCATGTTCGCTGTCAGAAGAAGAAGTAATTCGACGACATCTCGGAACCACCTACGTGGCCGCGTTCTGCGGTTTTGCTCCGGGGTTTGCGTATCTATCTGGACTTGATTCCTCACTGAAACTGCCGCGACGCGACACTCCACGGACGCGAGTTCCGGCTGGTACCGTGGCGATCGCGGCGACATATTCGGCCGTCTACCCGCAAGAATCTCCGGGTGGCTGGCACCTGATTGGTTCAACATCGACCGAACTCTGGGATGTCGCACGTCAACCTCCAGCGCTCATCGAGCCCGGTCGTCAAGTCAGGTTTGTCCGCCAGTGACTGTCGGCTTTCGGGTTGTTGAAGCGGGCATAGCTACGTCGGTGCAAGACGCTGGTCGACCCGGCTATGCGCACCTCGGCCTCGGTCGGTCCGGTATTGCCGATCAAGCCAGTGCGGCTTCACTCAACCGATCTGTCGGAAATGCTGAGACAACTCCGGTGCTCGAAACAGCCGGCGGTCTGGTTGTGGAATGTATGAGCCGCTCGACGGTTGCAGCGAGTGGGTGGACAGCCCCCCGCGTCGTTGCAGGAGGGGAGCACATTCGGATCGATCCCGCACCCGGCCAACAATGGGGGTATCTCGCAGTGGCCTCAGGATTGAGGGGAGTTCCGGTGCTTGGGTCGTTAAGCGCCGACACAATGGCTGCGATCACTGCTATTTCGGTGACCAGTGGAGCACACCTAGAAATCGGGGAGACACGCAACGTTTCTCTTCCTGATCTCATCGCACTGCCACCTCATCGGCACGCCCTGACGTTGATACCTGGGCCGCACCTTGATCGTTTTGGGTCGACCGCCTTACAGCTTCTGGTCTCAACTAGATGGACTGTTGAGAACAACTCACGGGTCGGTGTTCGTCTTTCAGGTGGAAACGTCGAGGTCGCAGATGGCTCGGCAAGCGCAGCGAGTGAGCCAATGGTGGTGGGAGCATTACAGGTTCCACCGAGCGGCTCACCAATCATCTTGGGCCGCGATCACCCCGTAACTGGGGGTTACCCAGTGATCGCGGTTGTCGACGATGCATCGATGTCCCAGGCGCTGGGTGCCGCAATCGGTACGACCCTGTCGTTTCGACTTAGTTGACCGATCAGACACCCACTCTCAAGATTCGCTACCGTCGGGCAATGGATCGCCGTATTTACGGTCTCGAAACCGAGTACGGAATTACGTGCACCTTTCGAGGTCACCGCCGACTCACACCTGATGAAGTAGCCCGCTATCTCTTCCGGGATGTGATGGCGTGGGGGCGTTCGTCAAATGCGTTCTTGCCGAATGGTGGGCGGCTGTATCTCGATGTTGGTTCCCATCCTGAATATGCGACGCCAGAATGTGATTCTCTCATCGAAGCGGTGACCCACGATCGTGGGGGTGAGCGCATCGTTGAACGGCTTGCAATAAGTGCCGAAGAGCGTCTTGAGGCCGAATCGGTTCGAGGCGACGTGTTCGTCTTCAAAAACAACACTGATTCCGCCGGCAATTCGTACGGCTGCCACGAGAACTACTGCACAAGCCGTCGCGATGATTTTTCGTCGTACACCGAGGTGCTCATTCCGTTCCTCGTCAGCCGGCAGATCTATGCCGGTGCCGGCAAGGTCCTGCAGACGGC
>PBWL01000066.1 GCA_002727235.1 Acidimicrobiaceae bacterium | reverse complement strand
TTTGCCGGTGCTTTCTTTGCCGGTGCTTTCTTTGCCGGTGCTTTCTTTGCCGGGGCTTTCTTTGCCGGGGCTTTCTTCGCCGGTGCTTTCTTTGCCGGGGCTTTCTTNGCCGGGGCTTTCTTCGCCGGGGCTTTCTTCGCCGGGGCTTTCTTCGCCGGAGCTTTCTTCGCCGGAGCAGCCTTCTTCGCCGGTGCTTTCTTACTTGATGATGAAGCCATAACTCTCTCCCTTACAGCAGCCCCAGAAGTTACCTGTTTCTATCGGCGATCGGTTGCAACGACATGAATTACTTCCTCGCCACCCGAAATCTGCATTGAGCTTTCGACAGCGAGCGTTTCATTTTCAACCATTGTTTGATGAACAGTAAAGGCATCTGCAACCACCTCGGAAATCTCCAATGTGAGTGAAATGCGATCGCTAACGTCAAGTTCCGCCTCTCGTCGAGCAGTCTGGATTCGACGAATAAGATCGCGAGCAACACCCTCACGCTCCAACTCAGGAGTGACCACGGTGTCGAGCACAACGATTCCGCCCTTACCAGGCAAAGTTGCCGCAGCACCCTCTGCATCGGACACCAATCGGAACTCAAATTCACCTTCGACGAGGTTGATACCGCCGACGGTGACCACCCCATCGTCGAATGACCAGTCTCCGGCTTTGTGAGCACCGATGACTTTCTGGGTTTCGCCACCTAAACGCGGACCAAGCGCTTTCGGCAACAGCACCAACTCCTCAGTTCCGTGGTCGGCAACTCGATCGGTGAGGTCAACCGATTTCACATTGACCTCATCACGCAAAATACCTATATGCGGTTGAACGAGAGCAACATCGGGAGTCGCAAGTGTCGCCGAGGCAAGCGGCAGACGCACGCGCAGTCCTTCTGACTTACGAAGCGACAGCAGCGTTGAACAGGCATCTCGCACACGGCGCATCCCAATGGCCAATTCTGGATCTCGGGGAAGGTCTTCAGACGACGGCCAATCTTGATGATGAACACTTCCTTCTCCGGTAAGCCCAGAGTGAACTTGCTCCGCAACCATTGGCAGCAATGGTGCAGCAACCCTCGTGAACAGAACCAGAGCGGTATGCAACGTATCGATCGCATCTTGGTCGCCCTCCCAGAAACGGTCTCGGCTGCGGCGAATGAACCAGTTGGTCAATGTGTCGAGGAATCCCTGCGCCTGCTCGCACGCCCCATAGATGTCGTAAGCATCCATCGATGCGGTAACGGCATCGATTAACTCGGCGAGTTCACCAAGCAGGTATCGATCAAGAACATCTTCTTGGTCGATTCGGAATGAGCCGGTGGTTCCTGCTGCGCCCGCATAAAGCGTCAAGAAGTAGTAGGCGTTCCATAGCGGTAACACCACTTGCCGAACAGTGTCACGCATTCCAGTTTCAGTGACCGAGAAATCTGATCCTCTCAGGATCGGCGACGACAGCAGATACCAGCGCATTGCGTCTGAGCCGTAGACCTCAAACATCTGATTTGGGTCTGGGTAGTTGTTCAGCGACTTCGACATTTTTGCNCCGTCGTCGCCNAGGACGATGCCGTGGCTNACACAGTTTGAAAAGGCAGGGCGGTCAAAGAGAGCGGTTGCGAGCACGTGCATCGTGTAGAACCAGCCTCTGGTTTGACCTAGGTATTCGACGATGAAGTCACCCGGGTAGTGATGCTCAAACCATTCTGCATTCTCAAACGGATAGTGCACTTGTGCGAACGGCATCGACCCTGATTCAAACCAGCAGTCAAGAACCTCTGGGACACGACGCATCATCGATGTCCCAGACGGATCATCAGGATTGGGTCGAACGAGTTCATCGATGACTGGCCGGTGCAAATCTGCTACTTGGACTCCGAAATCAGCTTCAAGTTCTGCAACCGAGCCATAGACATCGATGCGAGGGAACTCAGGGCTATCGCTCACCCACACCGGGATCGGCGAACCCCAGAACCGGTTTCGGCTAATCGACCAATCTCGGGCATTCTCTAGCCACTTTCCAAAACTGCCGTCTTTCACATGCGAAGGGACCCAGTTGATCTGCTGGTTGAGTTCGACCATGCGATCTTTCACGTCGGTTACCTTCACAAACCACGACGAAATCGCCCGATACACGAGGGGCTCAGCGCAACGCCAACAGTGCGGGTACGAGTGCATGTATGAGTCGTGGCGAACGAGGCGGCCTGAATCTTTGAGCGAACGGATAATGAGAGGGTTTGCGTCGAACACGTGCTGCCCAACCCAGTCTGAGATTTCTGCTGTGTACTGACCGTGTTCGTCCATTGGGCAGACCGTCTCGATGCCAGCGGCGTTACACGCATTTTGATCTTCTTCACCAAATCCAGGTGCCATGTGCACAATTCCTGTGCCGTCTTCCGTTGAGACAAAGTCAGCTGACAACACCTGGAACGCATTCGGCATTTCTGCGAAGTAATCGAATAGAGGCGAGTAACGACGACCAACCAGGTCAGACCCCTTCAGTGACCCCACCTGCACTGCCTCACCTAGTTGCGCTTCGTAGGCACCGAGTCGAGATTCGGCAATGATCCAACGTTCGCCGTCGGCTTCAAGAACTGCGTAGTCAATGTCTGGGCCGACTGCCAGGGCGAGGTTTGATGGCAGTGTCCATGGAGTTGTCGTCCAGGCAAGGATGCGCTCGCCTGTTTCTAACTGGAACCAGACGGTCACCGCAGGGTCCTGACGATCTCGGTAAACGTCGTCCATCCGGGTCTCCGTATTCGATAGCGGCGTCTCGCACCGCCAGCAGTACGCGAGAACACGGAACCCCTCGTAGATCAGATCCTTGTCCCACAGTGTTTTGAACGCCCACATGACACTTTCCATGTAGTCGAGGTCAAGCGTCTTGTAATCATTGTCAAAATCAACCCAGCGCGCTTGGCGGGTGACATAATCCCGCCACTCTTCGGTGAACTGCAGCACACTTGAACGGCAGGCATCGTTGAATTTGTCGACTCCGAACGCGCTGATTTCAGGATGACCGGAAATGCCCAGTTCTTTCTCGGCTTGCACTTCGGCCGGCAATCCATGACAATCCCAACCGAATCGACGCTCGACTCGACGGCCTCGCATCGTCTGGTAGCGCGGAATTGCGTCCTTGACGTATCCGGTGAGCAGATGACCGTAGTGGGGCAACCCGTTCGCAAAAGGTGGACCGTCATAGAAGACAAATTCGTTTGACCCGTCGGTACCGGCCTCCCGCATATCAATTGACTGCTGAAATGAGTGCTCACGAGCCCACCGGGCAAGCACCTCACTTTCTACAGCAGGCAGATTGGGTTGCGAGGAGACAGGGGGGTACATACGACGTCCAGTGAGAGTGAAGTGGCCTAGATAATGCTACCGAGGGAGCCTGTATGCCGTACGGACGTCAATTCAGCCGTCTACGTGAGATCCGCCTGTTGGTCTCAACAGGTAGACCCCATTTGCGACTTTCTCCATCGATCCGTCAAGCGCGTAACACAANCCGCTNGCAAAGTCGATCAACCGACGCGCAACATCNCGTTCACANGCATCGAGATTCATGATGACCGGCTGTCCCCGCTTCANNGTGTCGGCGACCTCTTGCGCCTGATCAAATCGGGCAGGGCGAATCGCTTGGGGTTCGCCAGATCCNGCTCTNGACGCTTTCTGTGAGCGCACCATCACTCCGGAATCATCGCTCGATGACTGGCGTCGCGAAGGAGAGGCATCAAAGTCACGACTGGGGAACACCGGTCGACCACTGCCCGTGTTGTCGGACTGCTCGGTATCGTCGTCGGCAGNTGGCCCTGGCCGCGAAGCGACGTCGCCACGGCGTTGACGGGGTTCGTACTCTTCGTCGAATTCGTCGTCGTAGTAGGCCTCGTCNGGACCAAGGCCCAAGTAGTCCATTGTGCGCTTCCACAGAGACATACCGATTTCCTCCTCAGTTCGACAGGCTAACTCACCGAAACGTTGCCATCGCGGAGGGTCTCATTAGTTTCGGTTGCCCAGAATTGCGCTTCCTAAACGAACCATCGTGGAGCCTTCTTCGATCGCAATGTTGAGGTCACCCGACATTCCGTAGTTTCTGATCTGAAGGCCATGTTCAGTGGCGAGCTCGTTGACACACCGNAACGCCTCCCGGGTCTCATTTTCTNGGGCTGAGGTTGGCCCNACGGCCATGAGNCCTTCGANGTGGAGTCCTTGGTCAAGNGCACGGGTGATCANTTCTGGGAGTGCGTCGGGCAGGCATCCCCCCTTTGATGTTTCGCCGGTGGCGTTGACCTGCAGATGTATCCGCGTCGAAGGCATACGTTTTGCGATTTCGGCAACAAGCGGCGCTCTGTCGACGCTCGCCACACAGTCGACAAGACCTGCGATCATCCGAACTTTGTTCGTCTGCAGTTGGCCAATGAATTGAACGCTGACCCCGCTGGCTCTCACAGCCTCAATTGCTGAGGCTTTGCCACGCACTTCTTGTGCGTAATTTTCTCCGACGAATTTAGCGCCCGCCGCTGCTGCGGCGAGTACCACCTCTGGCGGGTGAGTTTTCGTGACGACGACAAGATCAATCGGACGCAATGCCGCTGATGCGACCTGCTGGGAAACGGTAGCAATCCGCTCCCGAATCGCCGACACCGAAAGGTCCATACAACGGACTGTAAGTCGAATTACTTCAAGAACGACGGCACATCAAAGCCGTCATCTTCTTCGTCTTCAGATTCGTCATCGGTAAACAACTCTGAGAGACGTGATGCGCCAGTCGCAGGGGCACTTTCAACTCCAGAGATCGAATCAACACGATCGAAACCGGCAGCAACCACGGTGATCTTCACCTCGTCACCCATCTCATCATCGATGACCGTTCCGAAAATAAGGTTGACGTCAGGGTGCGCAACCGAATGGATGATCTCCGCAGCTGCATTCATTTCAAAGAGACCCATGCTGGACGGCCCGGTGATATTGAGGAGCACACCGCGTGCACCATCGATCGCCGATTCGAGCAGTGGACTCGAAATCGCTGCTTTCGCTGCGGCTACCGCACGCTCGTCTCCACCTGCTTGACCAATACCCATGAGGGCAGAACCGGCCTCTGACAGCACCATGCGAACATCGGCGAAGTCGGTGTTGATGAGGCCGGGAATCGTCAAAAGGTTGGTGATACCCGAGACTCCGTCAAGCAACACGTCATCTGCCATCTTGAACGCACTCAGCACNCTCGTCTTTTCATTTGCTACCGACAGGAGACGGTCGTTCGGAATAACGATCAACGTGTCAACTTTTTCTTTCAACCGTTGAATGCCTGACTCGGCCTGCACCGAACGGCGGCGCCCTTCGAAGGCGAACGGCCGCGTCACGACGCCGATGGTCAACGCTCCGACACTTCGAGCAATTTCGGCAATGACAGGTGCTGCGCCTGTGCCGGTGCCGCCTCCTTCACCCGCAGTAATGAACACCATGTCGGCGCCCTTCACGAGTTCGGTGATTTCAGATTCGTGCGCCTCAGCTGCACCGCGACCGACATCTGGATCGCTACCCGCACCCAATCCTCGAGTGAGTTCGCGGCCGATATCGAGTTTGATATCGGCATCGCTCATCAGCAACGCCTGAGCGTCGGTATTCACCGCAATAAATTCGACGCCTCGAAGACCAGCGTCGATCATGCGGTTGACTGCATTGACGCCACCGCCGCCAACACCGATCACCTTGATCACTGCGAGATAGTTCTGCGGTGAGCCAGCCATTACACGTTCCTCTCTGAACAACCCCTGCTACTTGCCCTGTGTAGCACAGCCACAGTGAGCGGCGAGCAAGCGATTCGAGGTTCACGTTTCATCATCAGATTTTCTGCCAGCCTGAGGTCATACGAGGTTTGTCGTAGGTCTCAGCAACACGGCGATGTTACCGCAGAGGTACCCCTGCATTCACGAATCATTCACCAAGAACGACTTCGTCGGTTGAAACGTCGACTGTTGCTCCTGGAANCAATTCCCCAGCCGACAAGACTGTCTCAAGGCGAACCAACTTNGGGAAAAGCTCACGCGCCGCTCCAAATTTGATGACCGTGCCGTCATCAAGGGTGACACGAAGGTTGGTGCCGGCCGCATCGACTTCGATGAGACTCACACGATCACGGATGCCAGCCGTGAGAACCGCACCGAGCGCTGCCGCTCCCGTCGGGCCGGGTGGAGCGAATTCAGCTACTCCGAGATTTGGGGTGTCATCTGAGGTGAGGAGCAAATATTCAAATGGCCACCCATCAATGACATCGAGCACACGACCGTCTGCGTCAAGTACGCGGAAGAGGCCATCNGGNCCNGGAANNGACAACACTGGNTCACGCTCTCGNATATCGATGACCAACCCNAATGGCCAATCGGTGCGGACAGAAGACCCTGCAACCCAGGCAATTGCGTCGATTTGCTCCTCAATCGCATCGGTGTCAACCAGAACAACTGGCGTACCCAGCACTTCGTCAATGATGGCATTGAGTTGCACCGGGTTTGTGTAGACGTTTCCCGAAATCCGAACATCCTCTGAACGCACCCCAAACCATGACGACCCCAGCACGGCAAGAACTGCAATTCCGAGGACGAGCACGACGAGCGCCCCAATGGCGCGAACGAGTCGTCGCCGGCCAAGCGCTCGGCGCACCGCCGCTCGACGAGCCCGAACCCGACCGTCCATAAACCGGCGAGGCGCAGGGTTTGCTGCTGGCGTGCCGCGTTCATCTTCGTCAATGATGACTACTTTGCGGCGAGATCCACCCTTCCTAGTGAGGTCGCCATCGACGTATACCGAGTCTGGCACCCCATCATCAGAGATGGAGATCTTGCGTCGTAGACCTGGGTCTATCGACCGACCCGAACGCTCATCTTTGGAGTCCATCGTCGTTGACGCTAGCGATCACACACCGTCAGACCGTGTCACCGCCACGACCACCGGCTGCCACATCATCAAAACCAAAGAGTCGAACTTCTGACCTCAGGTCATACCCGGTGGCNTNGAGCACCTGACGGCGAACANTCTNCATCACTGCGNAGACGTCATCGGCGTGCCCATTGCTATCGGCTTGGATGAANTTNGCGTGCTTCGTNGACACTTCNGCAGANCCGATACGAAAACTTCGAAGCCCAAGCTCATCGATNAGCGCGCCTGCGCTCACCTCACCTGGCACCGGGTTCACGAAGACTGATCCGCAGTTTTGTCCACCAGGTTGATGCTGTCTTCGCCATCGAACAATGTCCTCAACTCGCNTTGAGACGAGATCGGGNTCGCTCATCGAACCTTTNAGTCGCGCNGAGAGCACCACATGGTGGTNNTCNAGNGCCGACGATCGAAAGCCAAGCTCTAACCGGTCAACNTGCCANCGTNCTTGCTGGCCTCGGTGGAGATCAACNATGTCGGCGTCAATGATGGCATCTGAAAGCTCAGCACCATGCCCNCCAGCATTCATTCGAACGGCTCCACCGATNGACCCAGGCACACCGACCATCCACTCGAGCCCCGTCACTCCNANTGANGCCATCCTCCTTGAGAGCACGGGCATGGCAACTGCCCCACCAACCTCGATGATAAAATTCNTCTCCGGTTTCGANGCCAGCGGTATCGACTTTGATCCAATCTGAAAATGGCCCGAGGGTGATGACAACACCATGCCAACCCGAATCCGACACCAACGTGTTCGACCCTCTACCGAGCACAACGAGGGGTGCACCACACGACGTTGCAGCGTTCCCAATCATAAGTAGCTCAGCAACAGAACTCACTTCGACTGCGCAGGTTGCGTGGCCCCCTACTCGGTAGGTGGTGTGACGCCCGAAGGGTGCATCACATTTCATCTTTGCTGCAAGGTCTGCAGATTCTGCGCTGACAATCTTGAGGATGTCAGCGACATGCCACTCGGTCGTGCTCACTGAGCAGTGCCTTGTTCTCGGCTGCCTCGTGCCATCAGAAGCTCATCCGGAAGTGTTGCGATATCACCACACCCCATCGACACACAGAGATCACCAGGTCGCAATTCGCTTGCAAGAAACTTGACAAGAGACTCTCTTTTCGGCATCCACACCACTCGCGATTGAGGCTGCGCCTCCAAGATGGCATTCACCACAAGTTTCCCGGTGACTCCCGGTATCGGTTGCGTTCCCGAGGAGTAAATGTCGGTGATCACGATGAGATCCGCATCACAAAAACTCGAGGCGTACTGATCTGAAATCTCCGACATTCGGTTGAAACGGTTCGGTTGAAAGACCGCAACAACTCTCGACCAGTCAGATGTTGATTCCCGTGTCGAAGCGAGCGCTGCCTCAATCTCGGCTGGAAGGTGGGCGTAATCATCGACGAGCGTGGCCCCGCCGGTGACGCCACGAACATCAAATCGCCGGGCAACTCCGCCAAAGGTTCCCAACGCTTCACCCGCAACTGAAGGCTTAACACCGAGTTCCACTGCAAGCGCAAGAGCGCCCAGCGCATTGAGCACGTTGTGACGGCCCCGCATGGGAAGGTCGACATTGGCGATGGTCTCGCCTTCATGCAGCACGGAGAATCGATTGCCATTCCGCTGAGGTTCAATGTGGGCTACCCGGTAGGTGGCATCTTCGGCCGTCCCGAAGGTCACAACATTTCGGCCACCAATCAGTCGGCGTGCAACATCACAATCCACTCCAACGACGACAGGACCCTCAACCGCATCGAGATAACGCTCAAAACCTTCGATGACGGCATCAAAAGTGCCGTAATTATCGAGATGATCGACATCCACGTTCGTGAGCACGGTGCCTGCAAGCGGAAGCCGTAGGTGGGTTCCATCGCTTTCATCTGCCTCAACAACAAACGTTCCAGAGTCTGACCACCTTGCACCGGTGCCAACATCGGCCACGTCTCCTCCGATAACGAAGCCCGGTTCGCGGCCTGCAGCCGCAAGCATCAGCATCAGCATTGATGATGACGTCGTCTTACCGTGCGTACCGGCCACACCGAACGCATTCGTTCGGCGACAGATCGCTCCGAGAACCTCCGAGCGATGCACCGTTGGGATGCCTCGCTTCCGGGCCTCGTCGAGTTCGTTGATATCGGCAGGAATTGCCGTCGAATATGTCACGACGTCAGCGTCACGCACATGGCGCCGATCGTGACCAATGTGCACCGTGACACCACTTGCGCGCAAACGATCAAGCAACTGTCGTTCTCGAATATCGCTGCCAGAGACTGTATGACCCATCTCTGCAAGTGCGATAGCGATCGCACTCATTCCTGGACCACCAACACCGACGAGATGCACCCGTCGAGGCTCGTCGAGTTCCCACGTAACCACTTGACGGGGAAACACCTCGGCAAGCGGGTCAGGACTACTCAACATTGACACATTGTCAGGCTACGACGCCCAGACCTGTAGAAAAGGGCACCCTCGCCGCCAATCACTAGATGGCATCGAGAATCTGCCGGGAAATCTCACCACTGTGGTGGACCTCGCCTATCTCTCTTGCCCGAGATCCGACTGCAGATCGTTGTTGTTCATCATCGAGTAATACCGAAAGCGCAGCGACCACCTCGTCGACATCATTATCGGGAACGAGAACGGCTCCTCCAGAATCAGATAGCCATCGGACGTTCGCCACTTGATGATCTTCTGACGCCCCCGACCACGGAACAAGAACCGCCGGCGTACCTGTTGCTGCAACCTCATGGACGGTGCTCGCCCCACCTCGACCAACGAA
>PBWL01000065.1 GCA_002727235.1 Acidimicrobiaceae bacterium | reverse complement strand
GACCAGATCGGCAGCCTCGCTATCAGAGAGCCGGACGGTTCCGAGGTGAGACACATCGAACATTGCGCATGTATTGCGGCATGCAAGGTGCTCACTGATCGTCCCCTCATATTCGAGCGGCATTTGCCAACCACCAAATGGCGCAAGCCGAGCTGACGCAGCGGCATGTGCCGCCTGAAGTGGTGATTGTCTATCGCTCAGAGTGCGACCGCTTCAGGCCCGTCGAAACGCAGCGGAATGAGTTGCGCATCGATGTCGCTCTTCACTCCAGCGAGCGACAAGACATTGAGGACGCCTTGACCTTGCTTCACCACGTCGATGAGCTCGTCGCCTTGAGCGAGGACAACAGTTTGTCCGCTGATCACGAGATGAGCAGATGCGATATCTGCGTTGACATGTGTGCGCAGGTAGGCAAACACCTCACGAACCGATTCGAGTTTAATGCCTGCGTCAATAAGAGTCTTCACGACTCGAAGCTCGAGAAGATTTTGATAGCTGTACCGGCGCCGAGAGCCGCTACCAGAAGCGTCAGTAAGCGATGGGCGAATGAGATCGGTTCGTGCCCAGTAATCGAGCTGTCGGTAACTGATGCCGACGACGTCCGCAGTCTGGCGGCCGCTGAAACCCTCAGTTGATGCTGTGTTCGGCATTGCGCGCTTCTCTCCCAACCCAAGACTGCGTGATCGAAACTACTTCGATGTGAGTTGCCCACGCTATAGACGCTGACAACTGAAGTCAACAGCGGAACCGTAATTAGCTAGGCAAGGAAATCGTCTGGGTTGACGGTCTCAAGAAAGTCCTGGAACTCATCGATTAGTTCTTCTTCTTGATCATCGGCAGACGAAGGTTCCGGCTGCCCAGCTGTTTCCAGCACCTCGTCGGTGGCATAGATCGGTGCATCTGTGCGGATTGCAAGTGCGCACGCGTCAGACGGGCGACACGACAGCGAAGTTGTCACACCGTCACTGTCGATGAGGGAAAGTTCAGCCATGAAGACATGGTCACGAAGTTCGGTGATGATAACCCGATCGATTCGGTGATCGAGAACCTCGATGACGGTGCTCAGCAGGTCGTGAGTCAAGGGGCGAGGAGGCTGGAGACCCTGCATCGCAGAGTGAATTGATGCCGCTTCAGAGCTTCCTATGAGAATTGGAAGAAGACGACCGTCTCCGTCGGTCTCTTTCAGCAACATCATCGGGGTGTTTGCCGGCAGCTCAACGCGCACGCCAAGAAGGTTCATTTGATGCACACTGCGACCCTACAACAGCACTCTCGGGTGATGCATCGTGGGCTTAGTCAAACAGCTGCTGCAAGCCCTCTTGCACTAACGCTGCTCTCAACTTTCCGCCGGCTTCTGCAATCTCCGCGGACTGCTCATTGGTTTTGCGGCGCATGGAGGGATCTCTCTGTCGAAGTTGATGAGCGAGCAGCTGCTCCATTAACGACAGTTCTCTTTCGGCGGATGTGCGCCAATTACGCAGGTGCCGTGCATCAATCCCGTAGCGCAACAAGACTCTGGATGCAGCCGCAATAGCTACATCTTGCTCAACATAGGAATTCGATGATGGACGCCGAGGCGAAATGATGCCAAACGATTCCAGTTCGGTGAGTTCCTGCTCGGTTAATCCGGTCATCGAACGAAATTCGCCACGATCGAGGTGCAGCCCAGTACCAAAGCCAATGACGTCTGCTCTCGACGATGCAGCGGATGTAGGGCCGGTTGGCCGCTTCGTCCGCGCGGACGGGTGACTTGCTGGATCGGCAACTTCCTGCTTCGGGTCCGGACGCTCGATGCCTCGGGGTCGCGAAATTTCCGATGATGGATCAATCTCGCCGGTATCGATTCGGTCTTTAATGACGCGAAGGGGCAAGTAATTTTCACGCTGCTCGATGAGAATCACCCGCAAGAGCTCGACGTCAAGTTCATGAAACTTTCGGTAACCAGATGNCGTGCGCTCTGGATTGATAAGCCCTTGGCTTTCAAGGAAACGGATCTTCGAAATGGTGACCTCAGGAAACTCCTCAACGAGCAGCCCCAGCACCTCTCCTATCGAGAGGTAGTCAGCATCGGGCTCAGCCATCCGCTCGCTCAAAAAAGACCAACCGGAACTTGCCGATTTGAACTTCATCACCATGGCGCAAGACGCTTGCCTCGATTCGCTGCTGATTGACATAGGTTCCGTTGAGCGATCCTGAATCGAGAACCTCATAATCGGCATCCCGACGAACAATCTCTGCATGCCGACGTGAAACGGTGATGTCATCGAGGACAATCTCTGAATCAGGGTGGCGACCGATACGGGTATTTGGTACGTCAAGCGCGTACCGCATTCCCGCGAGTCCACCCGACCTCACAATGAGGACACCGACCCCTTGTGTGAGTTCACCGAGATTCACCGAGATGTCATCGCCTGACCCCGGGGCATCCTGCAACGGATCTACGGTCATCAAGGTGATGGTTCGATCGTCAAGCACGTCTAACGGTTCGCCGCAGCTTGAACAGAAGTTACTGCCGGGCGGGTTTCGATGACCGCATTGGTTGCAGAACACGTACGACACGACTATCACTCCCCCGTTAAAGAGCGATACCCGTCAGCATCAAGCAGTTGATCAATCATCGATGGGTCTTCGACACGCAGTTCAATCATCCAGCCGTCACCATATGGATCAGAGTTGAGAAGTGATGGGTCATCTTGAACGGCACTGTTCACTGCGACGACCACACCGGCTAACGGGCTGTAGATCTCAGAGACGGATTTCGTGCTTTCCACTTCGCCACACATTGCGCCGCCCTCAAAACGATCATCGACTGCGGGAAGGTCAGCGAAGACCACATCACCCAAAGCATCTTGCGCGTAATCAGTGATCCCAATTCGGACTGTGCCGTCGTCATTACGTGCAACCCACTCGTGGTCAGCGGAGTAGCGGAGATGACTTGGGATTTCCATGTCTATAACGGTAGCGGCTCTAACTAACTGAGATTGTTGCTCGGAAGAAATTCACCCAACATGCTGGCCTGAGCGAACTCCTCGAACAACCAGCGGAACATAAGCACCGGCCGTGTACACACTGAGCACGAGGCCAGGAATTCCGAGAATCCATGCTGCGATTCTGAACGCGTCTGCAATGGGCATGTCGCTCTCACCCATTAAAAAGCCGGGAAAGGTGAACATCAACAAAAATGCTGCAGTCTTACCCCACCAGGTGACATCAAAACGTTCCATCTTGAAGACGAAGGTGGCGATGACCATCATTGCTGCGACAAGAACCTCCCGGATCAGGGCAATCAGGGCAAACCAGAGTGGGACCGAGCCATCGATAATGAGNGCGACGATGCCAACGAAGAACAAAATGCGGTCAACAGTTGGGTCAAAGATTTTGCCGAATTCACTCGTTTGGTCGAGGCGACGTGCGAGGTAGCCGTCAACCCAGTCGGTTGCGCCGATTCCACCGAGCACCCAAGCGGCGAGGTGCTGGTTTTCAAGTCCGAAGAGAATCCACAGAAACAACGGCAAGCACAGCAAACGAACAAGTGTCACCGCGTTCGGAACGGTCCTCATGCCGTCGAGCATGCTGACTGGTTGGTCACTGGTGTTATCGATATTCATTGAGGTGCGTTCATCCCGTTGAAACGTCTGCTTCGAGATGTTAGGTCACGGCTCCAAACTGAGGCTGATCAGCCCGAGAAGCGTCCCCTTCGCCGCATGCTTGCCGNCGTCATAGGCTGTGCAACGTGGCAACAATCTTCACACGAATCATAAATGGCGATNTTCCGGGAACATTTATTTGGCGTGACGACAAGTGCGTGGCGTTCATGTCGATCAACCCGATGTCGTACGGTCATGCGCTCGTGGTTCCTATTGCTGAAGTCGATCATTGGGTCGACCTTGACTCCGAACTTTCTCAACATCTCTTTGCGGTTGCTCATCACATTTCGAAAGCGCAGCAAGCAGCATTTTCCCCGGAGCGTGTCGGACTCATCATTGCCGGATATGAGGTACCCCACACCCATATTCATGTGCTTCCGACAAATGAGATGTCAGATCTCTCGTTCTCTAATGCCGCCACGAGCGTCGACCGCGAAGACCTTGAGAGCGCCGGAACAGCAATCCATCGACAGCTTGTTGCAGCGGGCCACGAGACTGGGGTGACCCGTTGAACCACGGTTTCGACAGCGCACGCCTTCATCGCATCGATGATCATTTCCGTCGTTACGTCGACGATGGTCGCCTGGCGGGATGGCAGGTACTGGTGTCTCGCCGAGGTGACATCGCACATCACTCCACGTATGGAGTTCGAAGCCTCGAAAACAATGAACCATTTGCTGAAGACACGGTGGTTCGGTTGTACTCAATGACAAAACCGCTGACCACGATCGCCGCAATGCAACTTGTTGAGCAGGGTCTCGTTCAACTCAAAGACCCAGTCGAAAAGTTCATTCCGGCGTTTTCGGCAACACCCGTGTACCGATCAGGTTCGGTCCAGAAGCCAATGACTGAACCGCAGACGCTTCCGATGCTTGTCTGGCATCTCATGACGCACATGTCGGGGCTCACATACGGCTTTCATAACACTCACCCGGTCGATGCTATGTATCGAAATCAAGGCTTTGAGTGGGGGCAACCAGAGGATCTTGATCTCGCCGCATGCTGCGAGCAATGGGCGCAACTTCCACTGGTCTTCCAACCCGGTACCGAATGGAACTACGGCATCTCAACAGATGTTCTCGGGCGCATTGTCGAAGTGGTCTCGGGTCTTGACCTTGAGAAGTATTTTCAGCAACACATTCTTGGTCCACTCGGCATGACCGACACGAGTTTCTACATCGATGACGCCAACCGTAAATCCCGTTTGGCAGAGTTGTACATCCCACATCCAGAGACCGGCGCGGCGACAAGTGCTCCAGCATTCTTGCGTCGCCCAGAACGTCCCTCGATGCTGTCAGGAGGCGCTGGCCTCTACGGCACGGCAGCCGACTACTTGCGGTTTTGCCAGATGATCCTCAATGGAGGCTCTCTCAATTCAGAGCAAGTGATTGGACGCCACACTCTCGACTACATGGGGAAGAATCACCTCCCAGGCAACGTCGACCTTGAGGCCATTGGCCGACCGTTGTTCGCTGAGTCAGCGTTTGTTGGAGTGGGCTTTGGCCTTGGGTTCTCAGTGGTGATCGATGCCGCCGCCAGCAAGGTGCCCTGCTCCACCGGTGAAATGGCTTGGGGTGGTGCTGCAAGTACCGCATTTTGGGTCGACCCTGCCGAAGACCTTGCAGTGGTGTTTCTTACCCAACTTTTGCCGTCAAGCACTCACGCAATTCGACCTGAACTGAAACAACTGGTGTACCAAGCACTCGTCGACTGATGCTCTAGAACAAGGTTGTTGGGCGTTCATCGGCTGCTGCGATGAGATGCTCTCCCTCATTCCGCGAATTGTTGACTTCAGCACTCACCACATGTTCAACGAGAACGTCCTCGCTCGCCGGACTCAGAACATGGTCTAAGGCCTCGTGTGCGTCACGTTCAGGGGTTGTCAGCCATTGCTCTACATCATTGGATTCGATGATCACCGGCATTCGATGGTGAATTGGTTGCATCGTTGTGTTGGCAGCCGTAGTGAGGAGGCAGAGCGTCTGGCGGATGTCGTCAGGGTCTGCGGGGTTACTCCATACTGAGGAAATGCCGCCGAGAAACATCGGTTGCCCGTCACGGCGACTGAAATAGTGAGGCTCTTTTACGGGTTTGCCACTTCTACCTCGTGGGCCGTCCCTCCGGGCTGGCGACCACTCGAAGAACCCGTCCGCTGGCACAACGACTCGACTCGACCGAATCGACGATCGAAANGATGGCTTTTCCCAGACGGTTTCAGCACGGGCATTGGCCAGCCGCTGCCCAATTGATGGATCTTTCGACCAACTCGGTATCAAACCCCATTCATATTGAGAGAGGGTTAGGTTCTCGTTGCGGTCACACAGTGCGACAACTTGCGCGGCTGGGGCAATGTTGTACCTCGCTTCTGGTGGTGAGAGTTCGTCATAAGTGACGTCGAGAAGGGTTGAGAGTTGCTGAAGTGAATCAGCTTGCACGAACCGTCCACACATTGGTTAGGGCCAGCCTGCGCCAGGTACGTGCACCTGCGCGATTTCAACTCTTCCAGTCGAGGTGCCGTCAACCCGTTCGGGGTGGGTTCCTCGCGAGGTCAGCACATACAGAGTCGATCCGTCGTCTCCGCCAAGCGTGCAGGCAACTGCTGATTGATCGGTGGAGATCTCGTCAACCACTTCCCCACCCTCTCGCACTCTCACTACCTTCTTGTGCACGGGGTCAGCGAACCAAATCATTCCCTCTGCATCAAGACAGCAGCCATCAGGAATGAGGTCGCCTAAATCGGCCCACACCCGGTGTTCGACCGCCATACCGTCATCAGTGATGCGGTAGGCCGAGTACCGGCGACCGTAGGACTCGCCCACTATCAGCGTTGACCCATCTGGTGTGATCACTGAGCCATTGGGAAACATCAGGTCTTTGTTGGTGGTCCGAACGGTCCCATCTGGACTCACCACCACAAGATGCGCAGCTTGCGGCTCGACCGGGGTATCAGCGTGAATGTCGAACCCGAAGATCGAGACGTAGGCAGTTCCATCGGGGCCGACGACCATGTCGTTGCAGTCATACTCCGAAACGCCAGAAAGATCAGCATGAAGCATGGTGTCGTGGCCATCAAATCGAAGAAGTTTCTTATCAGCCATTGACACGACAAGCAGATCGCCATTTGGTAGCCAACCGAGACCGGATGGACGGGCCTCAACCGTCAAGATGCGCTCTTCGTTGCCCTCGCTGTCGAGCGTGAAAACGCCATACCGGAAGAAATCGCTAAACCAGAGTTTGCCTTCATGCCAGCGTGGCCCCTCCCCGAATTGGAGCCCGGTGTGAATAACTGTCGTGGTTTTCATTCTTGCTGCACTTTCGCTGGTCACTGAGGAGTTTCGCCCGCCAACGTGACACGCATCATTTCACGACGATGGCCAAAGTAATCATCGATGGCGTAGTGCTGAACGCAGCGGTTGTCCCACATCGTCAACGTTCCCTGTTGCCATCTCACTCGACAGGTGAAGTCNATACGGCGACAGTGTTCGAAGAGAAAATTGAGGATCGCAGATGCTTCTGCGTGGTGAAGTTCTTCGATTCCGATGGTGTAGACCTCGTTGATAAAGAGTGATTTGCGGCCGGTATCAGGATGGGTGCGAATCAATGGGTGAGATCGCGTTTCTAGAGCACTTTCGTTACCGATAATTTCCATTGACCGCCGGTCGTCTCGCTGACCGAACGTGCCCGAAGGCCCGTATGAGCGACGAGCGGAATGCACGCCGTGTAGAGGCTCAAGAAGCTCTTTCATTCCATCTGAAAGTGCGTCATAGGCCTGCTCTTGCTGCGTGAACGCAGTGTCACCGCCGGCCGGGGGAATGTCTACCCCGTACAGCAACGTNGCGCTCGGAGGCTGATCTTGAAAGCTCCAATCGCTATGCCATCCACTACCAAATAATGGTCCTGCCTCGTCTGCTTCCCGCAGCAAACGGAGAACATTCGGGTGCCCATCGACCGGAGTGATGAACGGCGTCTCCCCAAAGTTGCCGAGCTGCAGCGCAAATGCTTCAAAAGAGTCGATCGTCAAGTCTTGTTCCCTGATCGCAAGNACCGAATATTCAGCGAATGCTTCACGCAACTCGCTGAGTTCGTGTGCGCTGAGTGGTTGAGAAATATCGATGTCGGAGATGTCGGCGCCGAATTTTCCAGTGAGTGGTGTCACTTGCATATCGCAACGGTAGCCCACCCAGATTCGGTCGCCTTTCACCAGAACCAGCGAAGCGGCAAAGTTCGAATAGGGTGCCGGAATGGAGCTTCTCTTCATTCGGCATGCATTGCCAATCAGGCGCGAGGTCACCGAAGGCGCTGCTGATCCCCCACTTTCTGACATTGGGCATCAACAGGCCCAACTACTTACCAATTACCTTGCATCTGAGCACATTGACGCCATCTATTCGAGCCCACTAAAACGCGCTGTCGAAACCGCGCAGCCGCTCTCCGAGCATCATGGAAAACCCAGCGTTCTTGATGCCGGACTCGCTGAGTTTGATCAGCACTCGTCTGAGTACATACCGGTTGAAGAGATGAAGGCGAACAACGACCCGCGCTTGAGTGAGTTCTTTCAGGGCGAGAGCGAGGATTTTGACGATCGCATCGAGTTTCGTGATCGCGTTTTTGGCTCGGTTTCCCGAATCATTTCTCACCATGGTGGCGAGCGAGTTGCAATCGTCTGCCACGGGGGTGTCATCAACTGTTACGCCGGTGATGTCCTCGGTATCGACGTCGACGGTCCCGGATTCTTTTACCCCAACTACACCTCAATCACCCGTATCGCGGCCTCACGTTCAGGCGTGCGCTCGATCGTGACGATCAACGAGACCTCGCACCTGCGGAATACTGGGCTACCAATGGGGCTATTCCAGCACGGTTAAGTGTTCATCTGGAGTCGAAACTCCAGGTGTGGTCGGGCTGCCGAGATTCGAACTCGGGACCTCTTGTCCCCCAGACAAGCGCGCTAACCAAGCTGCGCCACAGCCCGTAACTGTGGCCCCGATGCTAACGGTGTGCGTCCCAATTCAGACGAAGAGCACGATGATTCGCCAGCCCAAATATGCGATCAGCGCCGTGACAAGAAGTTTGAAGTGCCACGGTGTTCTCTCGTCGTCGGACAGTCCCGCTACCTCATCGATGTGTCTGCCACAACTCGGGCACTCGCCGTTGGCCGTCATTGCCGTCGGAGTGAAGTATCGAGCACATTCTTCACACCACGGCATCTCAGCCCTGCTTCTTTCGGATGCGAAGTTTGATCGGTGTTGAACCAAACCCAAATTCTTCACGGATCTTGCGTTCGAGATACCGCACATGATGTTGGGGCAGTTCTCGATTGACGAACAATGTGAACGTGGGAGGATCAGTAGCGCCCTGCACGGCATAGAGCACTTTGGCTCCCCCGCCGGCGGGTTGAGCTTGCTGAGCCGCTGCGATGACGCGATTGACGTCTTTGGTCGGCACACGGCGGTGATATTGCTCGACGGCATCGGTGAGCAACGGGCGCAATTTGTGAACGCCCTTGCCTGTCAGTGCCGAAATAGGCAACACAGGTGAGTCGCCGAGGAAGGCCAGTCGTCGACCAACTTCAACCCGCTTTGCAGCCCGGTCATCTGCGTCATCAATCAGTTCCCACTTGTTCAGCAACACAACGATGGGACACCCTGCGGCATCGACACGTTCAGCAAGCCGTTGGTCTTGAGCCGTAA
>PBWL01000064.1 GCA_002727235.1 Acidimicrobiaceae bacterium | reverse complement strand
GGTGCTGCTGCAACGGTGGTGGTTGGTGCCTCCGGTGCGGTGGTGGTTGGTGCTGCTGCAACGGTGGTGGTTGGTGCCTCCGGTGCGGTTGTGGCTGGTGCTGCTGCAATGGTGGTGGTTGGTGCCTCCGGTGCGGTGGTGGCCGGCGCTGCTGCACCTCTAAACCTGACCTCTTCCACCACGAACGTCGCATCGGCGAAAGCTGGTTCGACGCTCTGGCTAGCGNCACCTGAAATGAAGTTNGCAAAAGTTGGTGCGCTGACCGCAATGGATGCGGCGAAGATGGTGGCGACCGCTGCGAGGATGAGGCGTGTTTTCATACCTCATGGCATCGTCTTCGGATAGGAATTGGAGTTAGATCAGATCAACCTGATTACCAACAAATACTGGTACCCGCCTGCGAAGAAATTGGGGCTTCGAAACGCGAGTTNTTTGATTCCAAGTCACACAATTAGGTNNGANGAGTCTCAGAATTAACTCTGAACNTGGTCAAAATTGACTTCCCNATCAAACACATNTGTCCAGATCCNGATATCGATGGATTACTATTNNCCCGTGAGTNCCGAACAGCCATCNGAACCAAGAGTTGACGGNCGTTCGCTTCGAGCAGGANGAGTTCGTGAGTCGAACAAGAGCGACATCATTTCATCAGCAGCTGAACTTTTGGCGACGCACCGTGGGAGCTCAATAACNGTAAGGATGATTGCTGAACGGGCGGAAGTATCGATCGCAACTGTTTACAACCACTTTCCCGGCTCAACCAGCGAGATTTTCATTGAGGTTGGCAATCGTTTAATTAATGATGCGGCGAAACTGACTGGGGAGGTACTTGAGGCTGAGGGGCCTGTTGCCGCCGCGGAGTTTCTTCCAGTTGCGGTTTGTGCCGGGGTAGTGAAANTAGGTGCAGGGTGCTTCGACATGATTACAAGCCGACAGGTAGGCGGAGCCGCATTCTTNGGAGAGCCCGANCCAGAAACAACCATGTTCAATTTTCTTGTCGCTTCGGGCTTGGACNCCGACCACCGCACCAGAGACGCTGCTCGCACCATCGGCTATCTNGTGCGTGGAGCAATCTTCGCATTCGCATCTCANGCAACAACNGNNTTCGACTCAGACATTGCAACTACCGAAGATGAGTTGATGTCAGTCGCAGGCAGTGCAGTTCGGACCTCGTTAGGGATCCTGGGTATCAACTGGCCGCCAGCTGACCAACTGATATAGAAGTATCAACTTTTCNANACGTGACCGGACAGTAAGAACGTGTCGGACCTCTCTGAAGATAACGAGGGAGAAGTTGGCGATGGCGGCCAGTCGGGATGTGTACAGGAAAGTCAGCTGACGGATCTTGATGTGCAGGCGTTTCTAGAGAATGATGTTTCTGATATGGGTAAGGGCAAGAGTTCGGAGTTTGGGTCTGACAGGGCGGGCCTATTCCGGGTATCTCAAAACACTTGGTGTAAAAACTGAACAGTCAATGTCGCAGTTGGCAGCGTGCGGNATTTCNAGCTNCACCTACGAATCTTTTTTGAATATCGGAGTATCCGATGTCTTCACGGTTTGCCGACTTCATCCAAGCGGTTGGACCGCGGACCGCTACCGGGCCCTAACTATCGAGCTTCGAGAGACTACGGGTCAGGCCCTCTTTGACCGGATACTGCGCTGCCATCACGCTCCCACGATCACTCTCTCGTTCATAAAGTCCTCTGTGAAATTTGTCAACTGGAGTCTCTGTCTCAGTGAAAGCGAACTCGGTCCAGTAATTGCAAAATATGAACGGGACCACCCCGGGGTTGACTTCTTTTCCTCGAAGCATGGCTTCTCAGGAGTCCTCAGTCGTCTTTCGACACCGCTCTAAGAATTGAGCGAAGAAGATCAACAGCCGACTCAGAATCTGTGCCCAGTGCGAGGGCACCATCACCCGATGTCGAATCTCTACCCGCCCGAAATAACGCTCCGAGGATCATGTAGGTCACTAGCTTCGCCTGGTCACGGATCTTGTCCGCTCCCACTAACTTATTTTCAGCGAGAAGCGAACTTACGGTCTCATAGATCTTTTCAATGATGTGCTGATCAGCCAGGAAGACCGCAGGGGAGTCTGAGGGGTCTGCCGCCTCGTTGAGATACGCGAACGACTCGTAGAGAAGAGTCGGGAATAACTCGGTCGCAGCCTGTGGCCCATTTGAACGCACAAGCGAAGAAGCATCAGCTATTGAACGGTTCACCAAATCTTCAGTTATCGCTTTGAGGATTGCCTCAGGGCCATCAAAATGGTTGTACACAGTTGCTACTGACACTCCGGCCTCTTTAGCCAGGTCTGCGATGACCAGCGCTTTGCCCTCACTAAGTTGGTGCCGCGCGCTTTTCAGTAGGACTTCTCTCGTGCGAAGTCGTTTCTGGATGGCATACAAACTGCGGCCATCGAGACCGCTTTCATCAGAAAGGGCTTCTTTCATTAGAGCTTGCGGCGAGTTGCGATTGCCAGACCACCCACTCCAAGGCCAAACAGTGCTGACCAGAGTGCGAGCTGCAAGGATCTCGAATAAGACTCATCTGAAAGACCTGTCGACGGGAGATCAATTGGCTCCGTAGTTGTTGTGGGTGGAGGTGGTGGGATGCAATCCGTCAGTGTCGCTGACCCTGAGATGGTGTCATCTCCAGCGGATGCGGTAACCGTCACAGTTGAGTCATTATCGATATCGCCAGTGAGGGTTTCGGAACTTCCTGATGCCACCACAATCGGATCACCTTCGACACCGTCGACAGCGACAACAACGTTTACGTCCATGTCAGAACCACCGTTGTTAACAGTCGCTGAATAGGAGCCAGCACCTTCGGCAGAGCAAGAAGTTGCAATCGAAAGCGTCGGTCCGAAAGATTCAATTACAACGCAACCAGAGAATGTCTCGTTGTCCGACACATCATCGTGGTCAGCGTGGCCGGCATTCACAACAACCTCTTGGCCATTTGAAACAGAACCAGTTAGATCCTGGGTTTCACCTGCGGCAACAGTGACAGGGTCGCCGACGGCAACACCACCAACGGTGACGGTCACAGTTGTGTCCACGTTTGATGCTGTGTTGTCGACGGTCGCAAGATAGCTGCCGGTGCCATCAGAGCAGGAGGTTTCAACAGCGACCGTTGGAACAAATACGTCGGGAGCAACACATCCTGTCAGCGAGTCTGAAACGGAGACCGGTGGATATCCGTCTGCGGTTGCGGTGACAGTAATCGTGGAGCCGTTATTGATCGGAATATCGATAACTCCGATAGTTCCGCCTGCTGCGAGAGCTGACTGGGTGGTTTCGACACCATCAATGAAATACGACACTGCGACGTCAAGAGTTGAAGCAGTGTTATCAATCGTGTACTCGGCAGTTCCCTCATAGGTTCCTGAGCATGCGAGGGTGATCGTGATCTGCGGATCAACGACATGCGCACAGTCTGATAGCGATGCAGTGTCGCTAATCGAGACCCCGGCGAAGTCAAGGGCAGTTGCGGTTGCGGTAACGGTCGAATCGTTCTCAAGAGTCCCGCTCTCGGTCTTAGTGTCCCCGGCAGGCACGGAGATCAGATAAGAGGTGCCGGCGACATCAATTTCGACATTCGCAGTGACTGTTGAACCCGTGTTGACGATCTTCACTTCCCACGAGCCTTTAAGTTCGGCTGAGCATGAAGTTGTTACAGTCACTTCCGGCTCGAATGTTTGTGGTACTTCTCCAGCGCAACCAAACCCGTCATTTGAATCGGTGGTTGTCGACTCTGTGACTTGGGTTGACGACAAAGTCGCTGTGCCTTCCCCGATGTCGACGTTAGCCGGGTACAAAGCCCACACACCTTGACCGTTGTTCGACGAGAAGTAGGAAGATCCCGTCAGGGAATGCGTCCAAGCAGCACCGAGTGTTGTTGGTGCCGTCGTTTTATCGAAAGAGGCAGGCAAGGTAGTCGTCAATGTGACCGGGTTCGTGAGATCATCTAGGGGTGCGGCGATGAACGATTCAAGGTTGTTGGCGTAGCCGATCAGTATTTCCTCACCTGACGCGTCGAACATGGTCGTTATATCGCCGATGGCGTCCCACCCCGAATCAAGGATTTGGGTACCGACCTCAGCTGAGGCCTCTTCAGGGGTGTTAAAGGCGGGGAGCAATGCAGCGTTTTCGATAGTCGCAACACCGTTGGTGCCATGCACAACTAATGTGCCGCCTTGGATGAAGGCACCTGCGTAGAAGGCCAAAGCGGACTCCCCTATTGAGCCTGCAATAGGGCCGTGGAACGAAATGTTTCCATCAAGATCAAATGACACAAGGAGAGAGCCATCCGTCGCAGATCCGTTCAGGACTCCCATCATCTTGCCGTTGATGAGGTCTAGAGCTGTGGCATTGAGCGCCCGAGCGCCAAGACCGAATTGAGCGAAATCGAGAACTGTTCCTGTGTCATTCCAGTCACCCGTCTCAATGTCAAGCTCCCGGATAGCTACGGTCCCATCACCGTTGTTCACGGTTTGCAAGAAACCGGTTGGGTTAGCCGCACAGTTGTAGGCCTCAGTGATGACCTCCGGAACGGTAGTGGTGGTTGTCGTTGTTGTTGTCGTCGTTGTCGTCGTTGTTGTTGTTGTTGTTGTTGACGTTGTCGTTGGGGGAGTCGTAGTCGTAGTCGTCGGAAGGACTATTGATGTGGTCGGAGCAACTGATGTTGTTGTTGGTGCTTCCGTTGTTGTCGGTGCTTCCGTNGTTGATGTTGTTGNCGGAGGTTCAATTGACATCGACCCACACGAAGCACCGTCGTTGTCCGATGAGGGAGTCGAGTTACCTTGCCATGTCATTATCCCCTGGCCGTTGTCCCACTCCCATTCAAACAAGTGACCGTCGTTTCGGGTGAAGAACACGGCGTCACTTCCGCCTACTGAACCAAATGAACCGCCAACACCAAACGCATGACTGGAGTTTGNNTGCCAGCCGCCCGGTGTGTCGACGAACTCGGTGTTGACGGCAACAAANTGGCCTTCAGGGTTGAACAGCATCGTGTTATGGCTGTTGTTTTGATCCACCCCGATCATGTTGTAGGTNACACCGTTGTGGGTGATCGGGTTGCGCAACCACACAATGTCTTTGACAGTGCCGCCAATTTTTGAACTCATCCAGGTGCTGAACTCGCCTGTATTCAGGTTGTACAGGTAGCTGTTTGCCCTGCCAGTGTTATTTGCCATTGCAAGGTGGGGTACGCCATTGATCTCAATGTAGGTGCCGGAGTTAACTGATTTGCTGGGGTTTGCNTCTGAGGGNAAATCANCGATTTCTGTGAACGTTGTTTGTGTATCGCCTGTCGGTGGCTCAATACGCACCAGTTTCACGTCGTCGGAGTTTGAGTTGCCGCCATCTGGTGAAAGGACTGCGTACATGACGCCCTGTGGGGTCAACGTCAAAGCATTCAAGACAGTCCCGGATGAGAGGCCAGTGATTTCTGCCCTGGTTTGGTTGCCCCAGCTATCCTCGCCTTGCTTAACGTACGAATAGATCTTTGTGTCTCCGTCATTTTTGGCGACTTGATATAGCAAACCTATTTGGCCGTTATCGCAGGCCCACGTTCCGCCAACGTTTGCAGCGTTGCGTTGACGAGAGTCAGAACATGCTGCAGCCCCCACCAGTAAAACGCCAGCCAGCATCACTAATCCACAACGACGAACCACGCTCATTTTTCTAGAACTCCCCACATAACTTCTTTGACCTGTTTGTAAACCGACTCCGAAGAACTCAACATCTAGATAGTCGAATGAACTGGGACATTATATATTTGATTTGTCTCTAATCTTCCGAACCGGAAGAAATAACTCATGAATTTTCGACCCCTGACCTCNCTCCTGACGGGCTTCGCAGCTGTGCTGCTTCTCTCGGGAGCGCTTTTGGCCGGGTTCGTAGCGTTCCTAATCTACGGCACAGGCATCGAAACACGAATTGAACAACGTCGACTTCTGGACGAACTCGAGTTCGTGACAGTCGCAGACTTACCTTCGCCTGCAGGGCGAACCGTCCCGATACTGTCGCATTCTCTCGAGCAACGACTTGTCGCAGATATCGGGGATCCAATAGGTCAACTGAGCATCCCGAAAATTGATGCGGAATGGGTGTTTGTTTCCGGTGTCGGAGTAAATGAACTCCGCCTTGGGCCCGGTCACTTTCCAGATAGCTCCATGCCTGGCGATCAGGGGAACACTGCGATTGCAGGTCACCGAATTTCACATGGCGCNCCGTTTGCGAGAATTGACGAAATCAACCCTGGTGACGAAATTATTCTGACGACTTCATCAGGAATACATCGGTACACCTCCGTAGGCACTGCCATCGTCGGGCCGGCCGACTACGCAGAGATATCGACCCAATGGCCGACAGTTCCCACATTGAGCCTCGTCTCTTGTCATCCCAAATATTCGACCCGCCAACGCATAGTTGTTCATGCCGTCCTAGAAGGATACGAACTTCCTGCGATCTCGCAGTCGACCGCTCAAACCAGTCAGGAGATGACAACGTCAGGTGCCGCCCATCGGTCAGATGAGTCAGGAAGCCTGACAGCGAGTTCATCAGGAACGGCCAACCAAACCGACGCGCTCGGTGTGCCCGCTGGGACACAAAGCGCAGCAGAAAGTCAATCCTCGCCAATCGTGTGGACGAAGGGGACAGTTGCTTGGCTCAAAGGTCCAATCAACCCCTCAGGCACAGTTCCAGCGACAATTCTTTGGACGAAAGCCTCNAGATCGAGCTCTACAAACAGCGAAAACNGAGCCACTGACCCATTTAGCGACTACCAATTTTCGGCTTCAAACTTGCTCTCAGTGACACTTTTCGGATTGACATTTGCTGCGTTGATCGCATTGACCTTCGGAGCAATGACAGGTCAGAGTCGGCGCTACCTATTTACGACACCGATAACAATCTGTTCAAGTGTTGTCGCCCTGTATTTCTTTTACTCGGCCGTCCAAGACATTCTGCCCGCCGGCGCGTAGCCGCCGTCTNCGTCGAATGAAACCGATAAGTATGACGATGGTTGTCGAAACAAAAAAGCAGAAGATGTAGACGACAAAGTAGGTCGGTACTTGGTCAAAAGATTGTGCAGGCATGACTTACTGTAAGAGTTCAAGCAACCGNGGCGGGAAAGAATCAATCGGTGGCAGCGGAGCACCGGGCTCCCATTTGGCGAACTCGGAACCCCGGCAAACTTGGATTTCACTGTCGGTTGCTTTNAGACAATCGAATTCTTTGACCGAACCCCAAGTCAACGGACCAATATGACCATCAGCTACAAGCCCCATATCGCTCTGGAATTGTTTGACTTTGAGGTAATCCTCGGGGGTATAAACACCGTCAACCTTCACGGGTGTGCCGTAAAAGGTTGAAACCGCGTACTCCCAGAAGGCCAAATAGATCGACGCCTCACAGCTGTAAGAGTCATAAGACCATTTCAAAGTCTCTAAAACCCCCCGAGGACAAAGGTCAGGATCTACTTCAGTGACAAGTCCGCTGTCGCAGTCCTCATTCGCACGGCTGTCGATGAGCGACTCATCAAAATGTAAACAGATTCTGTATGTCGACAGGTTGTAGTCAACGGGCTCTACTTCGATCGGGTCATCGTTGGTTTCCGGTAATGGATTCCCGCTATCTGAATCGTCATCGGAACTCGATCCCGCCATCAGATCCATATTGTTATCGGGTCCGGGCATCCCAGCTAGATCGGTCGAAACTCCNTCAGGTCCTGCATCGTGGATGCAGATGACATTTCGGTCACCGAGCTCGGTCCAGTCGAGCTCAGAGGGAAGAGCGAACGCAAGACGATGCGCAATCTGGTTGGTACCGAGAATGTCGTCAACTGCAACAACGCATTCAGATCGAGCCCATGCCACCAGCTCTGCGTCGGAAGGCTTCGTAGTTCCGTTGTATTCGAGGACCGAAACCACCTCGAAACGGTGAGGATCAGAGCACTTCGTGATCTCGACTGAAGCTAACTCTCCACCTCCTACGTCAGTATCGAAGCAATCCCCGGGCTGGAGCTCTTGGACGAGAGTCGTTAGATCTTCAGATGCGGTTGGGTTCTCGTCTTGCTGTGATATTTCATCGACCANNCCGCATCCTGCTGGAAGCAGAAAAAAAAGGGGAGCGATCTGGATCAGAAATCGCTTCCCTCTGCCGGTTTCTTGCTTCATCAGATCGACATCAGGTTGGATATTGGAATCAATACGCGAACCAGCGTTCCTGGCGATCTCGTCGCTCTCGCTGATACATCAAAGTTCATAGTTGCTCCGAACTCCTCTGCACGATTCATCATATTTTGCAGGCCGGAGAGACGAGTTGGCTCGGGCGGAAGACCTTTTCCGTTGTCATCGATTTCTAACCGAAGGATTTGTTCAGGAGGATCGCCTGAATAGTCCGCAGAGAGGCTCACGACAATGTCTTCAGCGCCGCTGTGTCTCACAGCGTTCGAGAGAGCCTCGCGAACAATTGAAACCAAATGGTCGACCACGTCAGGGCGCATGCGCTCAAGAACTGTTGAATCAAGACGTGGGTCAAAGCTGAGGGAGATTTCAGGAAGATCAACACCAGCTGATTTCCAATTGTCGACGATTTCTTGGAGCTGAAACTCAACTGAGTCTTGGGTTCCTAGTTGCTTAGAGTTCTCTATCAACGCGCGAATGTCGCTGGACAAACGCCCCACTGTGCTGCCGATATCTTTTGCAGTCTCTGATGGCAGACCCAAAGTTGGCTCAACTGCCTCTAGGCGAAGGCTGATCACGAAGAGTTCCTGAAGGATGTTGTCATGAAGTTCACGTGTGAAGCGCGCATGCTCAGACTGTGCTGCGAGACGAGCGGCAAGATTTGATCGTCGCTGCTCTGCTTGTTTGCGCTGCAGCTCAAGCTCGGAGCCAAGTTGAATTTTGGAGTCGAGGTCATCTCCCCACTCCATGATGGCTCCAGATTCCATTCGTACGAAGACGGTTTCTACTTCAATCTCCGCATTCCAAATGCTGTCCGAGTAGTTATACATATCGGTCCGCTCATCTTGCTGACGGTCGAGTTGGAAGAATTGCACCGAACGGCCCTCATCCCAAGCTCGACGAAGATAGGGAAGCAGTTCGTCAAAGCGGACACGATGTTCTGAGGCTAANGACTCAGTCGCAATGGGGTCGTTGCGAAACGATTGCCAAGTATCGTTTGCCCACACAAGTTCAAGATCGATGAGGCGTCCAGCTTTGTCGAACACCGGTTCATGCATGGCAATTGCGCGGGGAACTGTCTTCACTTGTCGATACAAAACAACCTCGGCCGCTGAAACACCATCATCGGAGACAACACCGAGGTACAGCAGCGCTGCAAGACCAGCAATAAACGCAGCTGCCATGATGACAGCGACCGCCGCCATTGGGACATTGGAAGTTTGCACCGCTTGGACGAACCAAAATACGTAACCGATCGCGCCAATTAAATGAACGGCCTGTGAACACGATCTCCTCGATGGAGACCGAAGGATGGCGGTGACAAGTTTGATTGCGACGACCGAAGTAAGGGGAACGACTCCCAAAAGACAAGCGAGCCACATGAATGTGCTACCCACTCTGGCTGCGTTCTCAAGCACAACCGCTGAACTTGCAGAGAGCAGAAACGCCCATCCGAAAGCTCGCCACGACCAACGCCCGAATTTCACGAAAGTTGCGAGCACAAGAACGCTGCCGAGAGCGGCAGGAGTTGAGACCCAAATTAGGAACGAATCGCTTTCATTCATTCCTTGCGCAAGAGATCCAATCATCGCCCATGCGGACAGCAGCCACGCCCACAAAGAGAGGCCCTCGACGCTTCGTGCAGTCAGATTTCGGAGAAGTTGAAGAAAGGGAAGTAGAGCGACGAACACTGCTCCCAGTAAGCCCGCAGCATCGGCAAATCCCCATTGAATGGATTCTGCAAGTACGGTCGGGCTAGACCCTCGCATTGGACGAGTGGGATCGGGGTTGTGGGCAAATATCCACGAAGCAAGTCCTGAGATGCCTGCAATAAATAGCGCTGAGAGGAGCACTGCTCGCCGGCTCGCGAATCTCGAAAGATCGCGGCCGGTGAAACGCCCAGCCTGATCTACAGATTCGGTTTCAGTCATTTATGAGATGCTCCGCTGTCATCGAATCTGAAAATCGAAGGTTTCCATGTGTACTTGTCACGGTAAGCGTCGATTTGAACCCGAGATTTTGCGCTTGTTCCAAGATAAATGCTTGCTCCGGACACAGCTACTGAGGAGGCTCTCGACGATGAGCCTGAAGCATTAGTGCGCGTCCACTTGTGCTCCCCGTCCGAATTGAAAGCGATGAGTAGTCCGTTCGGCTCGAAGTTCGGTATTGAAATGTTGACGTCGGCCATATCGGGGTGCTGAATCGTGATGTTGTTCCCGACGTTGCGTGCCGAGTAGTAGATGTTGTCTGATGAGTCAACCTCGAGGCCCCGGCCGTTTGCGGGGAATGGCGCGTATACGTCATCAATAATGTCTGTGTGCCATATTGCTTCACTGGGATCAAACAGTGAAAGCCTGACCGTACTTGCGTTTAGGTACGTGGCAGCGACCACTTTTCCATCAGAGAAAAGGGCCACATCATTGGAGTAATAATTCTGCCCGCATTCGAAGTCCTCCGTGAGTGGCGGCGTGGAAGAGGGGTCGTAGGTAAAACGGATACACGATGGTGCATTGTTGCTGTTTGAGGGTCTTGTGCTGCCAACCGCTACCCACCATGCTCCGGAGCCGTTCGGACGAGCGTCAACAGAGGAGTAACCCCGGAAGTTCGAACCCGTGCCCCTCGCTGTTGCGTCGATCATGATTGGGGTGCCATCAGATCCGACGTGGGCGATGTACTCGGCATGCCCTGTTGGCACCGCAGCGCTGAGAGCGCCATAGGTGAGCGTTTCGCCGCTACCACCGGTTACTTTGCCGACAACCACAACACCGGAGTCAGGTGTCCCTTCGAGAACGTCAAGACCATCGACCTCGACAGTCCCTGCATCGATTGCGGTGAACTGCGACCATTCGGTGTTTCCATCGCCGTCAAGTTTCACGACACCGCCCTGTCCATCAACGGGGTTGAGTCCTCCTACGTACACCCCTCCGTCAGATGCTGCAGCAAGGAATGCATCACCAGTGATCGGGGTTGCGACACGCCATTGTTCGACACCACCTGAGTTGTGCTTCGAGATCCATGCGTCACCAGAGCCACGAGTCACTGAGAAGACGTCACCAGATGCGTTGACTGCGATGTGGCCGATATCTGATTTGCCGTCAGCGACGAGCGAGTCAATGTTGCCTGCGTAGGTCAGCATGTCAGGTGTCGGGGTCGGGGAGGCGATCTTGTACGCACCCTCAGATGCTTCAGGCAACGTCAAGCCCTTGCCGACAGACGCAACGTAAATCGACCTCGGTGTGGTGAATGTGTCACCGAAGTCATGCCGGAGAGTCGCGGCAGCATCTTCGGTGAGGGTGTTGTCCATATTTGCGTCGAACAGTCTGATGGGTTCACCTGACCCAGAGATCTCGATCACAGCGTCTTCGGTGAGATTCACCGGGTCTCGGTAAACGAACTCACCCAGCCCAGGGCCCGCGTGGTAAAAGACCAAGTCGTTGGGAGAGGTGACGAAGGGGTCGCCGGGGTCCGCTGTGTAGATCTTGAATCCTGTAACAAAATCTTCGGACGTGAATGATGCGGCATCAAAGCTTGAGAAAGGTATGCCAATAAAGAGGTGCTCTGATGAGTCGGCGGAGGCGAACGACGAGACAAGCGCCGTCAGGTAATCCTTAGAGAAAATAAACCGCTCACCTTGGCTGACCGTGATGTCGAGCTCGACAACTGAGCCGTCTTGCAGTGCGCCGTTACCATCAAGAGGGGTGCTGCCAGCAACATGGGTGAATCCGACCGGGGCCCACTGGGCGTACAGCGTGTCGACATCGCCATCGTTTGAAGGCAATGTGTAGTCATCACCCGATGCGTACGTAGTGCCTGTGCCTGCGGCATCTGTGTTCCAGCCGTTGAAGCCGAAACCTGAACGCTGCGGAGAGGTCTCTGCCACCGATACCGTCGCACCCGGGTCGTCAACCACCAGAGCCGGGGCATCAGACCCACCATTTGCATCAAATGCGAGAGACGCAGTTTGTGCCACTGGTGGAACGGTCGTGGTGGTCGTCGTGGTTGTTTCGGGAACAGTCGTCGTGGTTGTTTCGGGAACAGTCGTCGTAGTTGTTTCGGGAACGGTCGTGGTGGTCCCCGTTGGAACTGTTGTCGAAGTTGTCGACGGCGAAGTTGTGGTCGTTGTGGGAACCGTCGACGTTGTTGTCGATGAAGCGGGTGTTGTTGTCGTTGGGGGAACCGTCGACGTTGTTGTCGATGAGGCCGGCGTGGTTGGTGCGTCATCCTCAGCGGGAGTTGCAAAAAGTTGTCTGTCTAGCCCCGGGAGTTCCTCGCCAGCGAGGTCCAGAGCCTCGAGGTCCGCAGCAAGCTCCTGGGATGGGAGACCCTCAGATGGACGTTCCGGCGACCGCATTCCATCTTCGTCGTAAGTAACTTCATAACTTGTCCCGTCACTATTGACGTAGGTAACCAGGAGTAGTTCAGGATCTTCTGGATCAACTTTGATGCCGAGCTAATCAACACCCTCTGGAAGGGACGTAGTGATCACATCACCGGAGGGATGGCTAACCTCCACGTCAAAGTCAACTGTGACCCGCCCGGGTACGCCCTCGAGTTGAACGAGAGAATTGCCTGACACGACAGTAAGAGTCCCGCCAGATGCCGCAATACCCTCAGTGTCAACAGAGACACCTCCGCCGGAACTGGTCTCAAATTTGTGCAATCCATCATCGGTAACAATGAAGACCGCAGCTGCCCCCGGAAGCCTCAACTCAACGTCGACTCCGTCGGAGATCACACTTGAGGCTCGTGAGTAGAACACCTCGGAGCGGCCCTGTCCGGAGTTGTTCTCCAAGAGTGCTTCCGCAGCAACTTGGGAGATGATCTGACTACCAACTAAGCGACCAAGGCTGTCTTCATCGGCGCCGCTTTGCTGGCCCTTCATCGGCCGGAAGGCAGCGTCATCAGAAACGGTGCCACTTTCAATCGATTCGCCGTCGACGCTAAAACCGACATCAGGGGATTCAGACCGGATGTAGAACGCAGCTCGAGAAACCTCCACTGCACTGGAGCAGAACGGGCATTGTCCAGTGCGATCCTCAATCGAAACTAGGTCGAGCATTGAAGAGCCCCCTGACCATGTCTGCCCGCCGACGTATGGGAAGCGCCAAGAGTTGTTGGCGAGGTCGACCTGTACGGAGACAGTAAGACCCGGTTGATTTGAGTCATAAACCCAGATTTGAGCCGAGTCTTCGTCCTCCCATGTCACCATGTAAGGAAGGAGGGCATGACCCGCATCATCTACATAGATTCCCAAAGACACGTCGAGCGCCCCGTCCTCGAGAGACTGCTGAACGTGGAGGACTTTGTCCCTCAGTGAAGCCTGAGCCCACATGTCTGCTTCCGCTTGAACCTCAGGAAGGAACTGCGAGGCAACTCCGCGCATCAGAGCATGCAGCACATCAGGAGAATCATCTAGTTCAAAAGAAACAGGATCAAGGCCATCGTTGTAGCGCCCCGCTGCGAGAATCGAAAAGCCCTCGCAATGGCCCCACGAACGAGCCGTATTGACCATTTGAGCGAATTGGGTGGCTTCGGCCGTCAACTCGCAGTCTGCACCCGAACCGGACGCACAGACGTCTGGACCATCACCGAATAAAATCGTGATGTCTTCAACGTTGAAAAGCTCGCTTGGGTATGTGCTCGAAGTGAAGTTTGGAAATGCGAACCCGTAATCAATCGTGCTATCCCACACGCCGACATCAGCTGGCGCGACGTCAGCACTTAAATCGATGCTCGCAGTGCCCCCACAGGAAACGAGCAGGGCGACAGAGGCAACTGCAGTCAAAGCTCGGGTCATTTTTACGGAGTGTGATGGTCTAAACATAGGGATCTTGTTGCCACTAATTATCGTCGCTGCCAGACATTAAATACCCCAACATTTGTCACTTCTGCTGAATTCAACTCCGACCGAATTAATCGAGAGCAGACCCATCCGGGCGATCTTGCCAAACCATTGCCGAAAGCCTGTTTCGGCCCTCGATGTCAAGTTTTTTATAGATGCGTGAAAGCACGTTGCGAACTGTCGTCGATGCAACGTACATCTGATCAGCGATTTCTTGATCTGAGAATCCGTCCGCAACCAGATCTGCAAAGCGATTTTCCTTCTCGGTAAGGAGCGACCGGTCTAGCCCTCCCTCGTCAATAAGTTGTTGTCTGGCTGCTGCAACGTCTCGAGCATCGAGCATCGAGTAACCGTTAACTGCAACTTCAACCGCCTCAATAAGGTTTTTGATTCCATCGGCCTTTTCAATAAACGCCGCAACAGATCCAGTCTCAAAACACTTAATTAACGCCCGTGGTGATTTCAATGACGTGAGCACTACGCAACGAGTCTCAAGACGGTTGTCGCTGACTGCCTGCGCGATTTGAATTCCTGATCCGTCTCCAAGGCGAAGATCGACGATGGCCACATCAACTTCTGTTTCACTTAGGTGCTGAAGCGCGGAGCTAACCGAATCAGCCTCAATTATTCTTGGCCCGCCGTGAGCCTCAGAGTCCCAGTGATTCCTCAACGCGGCCCCGACGCCCATCCGGACAGTTTCATGATCGTCCACCAGCAGGACTGTTCTGCCGACCATTGATACTGAAGTCTGAGTTTGAACCATCCGAGTGCTCCGGTTATGCAGTTCGTGGACGTGCGCTACTCGTCGATTGAGACGGCGACAAGTAGGTTTTAGCAGATTCCATTCTATCAGTTCGAGTTCAAAATCTGTGCGGTAAACCCCTCACAACTTTCGGAGAACTCTTTTATCTGAGGCTTTCAATCTCCGTTGTCGTTACATAACGTCGGCATCGATTTGTGCCATCCACAGCAACCGGACCAACTGTGCGCGAGTTGTGGTACCCAGTTCAGAATTGAGTGACAAATGTTGTGTGCAGGTTGGTCAATTTTGGCCGAGTGTGGGAGTCGAAAGTTGCTATCCACAGCACGAGGAGAAATGTCGAAATAACATGAAATCATCTACGGTTCCGGTGGAGGTCGCCATGCAGCACAAGATTTTGATCCTCGATGACCACCCTTTAGTTCGGTCTGGTATTCGAGTGAGCCTTGAGGACACATTTCCTGACTGTGAAGTTTGGGAGGCTTCAACGGTCGACGAAGCCATTTCAATCACTGAGGAGAACTCGCCCACGGTTGCCGTAATCGATCTTCGGTTGCAGGACGAATCAGGATTGCAGTACGCCGAATACGTAGCGCGAGAGGAAAAAGACATCCCATGCGTTGTGCTCACATCCTTTTCGTCCCCTCAATCAATTCTGGCTGCCTTTGACACTGGAGCCGTCAACGCCTTCCTCGAAAAGTCTCTCGACATCGAACCGCTTGCTGCAGCCATCGATGCTGCATCAAAAGGCTTCTCATCTCTCACGCTTTCAGTTGCTCGAGAAGCTGCACGTGACATCCAAAGTGAGGGTGGTTATAACCCCGCCGAATTCACCGAAAGGGAGAACGCAATCGCCCAGCTCGTCGCTGATGGCTTTTCGGACACGGCGATTGCGGATGAGCTCAACATTGCAAGTTCGACAATTCGAAATCACCTGACCTCGATTTATCGAAAACTTGATGTCGAATCAAGAACTCAACTCGCTTCTCGGGTCTGGCGTCAACGAGCATCGAGCCCAGGCCACACCCCATCTAATGAGAGCTGATGGAAAACGTTGACAGCCCCCACGATGGTCAACACTCAGGGCCTGAGCGAGTCGGCGTTCCTGCGGCATTTTCTGGGGAGAAGTTCGCCGGATTAGGAGTTGAGGAATCCCTCCGAATCTTTTCGATGCTGTACACGGGTTCTCGGAGTGGTTCAGCACTNCTGCGTCCCATTTTAGGAGACGACGAATTACTTACCGATGCCGAAATTCTCGCCACGAATGATGAGTGGCAGGCAACGAGAGCTCGCCCGGTGAGCCCAGGGTCATATGCGAGTGATGCGTACTCAAATTGGGAGCAGGTCCGGGCGATACTCCATCAGGCGAATGCCCACGGTTCCGCGACTCAGGTGTGGAATTCGGGTGCCGGAGATAGCAGGGTTATCGGCGGGTTGATCAAAGAAGTTGAATGGCGACGCCTTCCCAACAACCTGATTATTGAAACCGCCAGAGATCAGACTCTTATGGCAGTGGTCGCTGAAGCTGCCGGTCCAGTACTTGTTGTCGATCTTGAAGAGGGCGGTCCGCCAGCAAGGATCATTCAGATGAATCAAGCATTTGCTGACATGTTTATGTCGGGTTTTAGCGGTATCGCGCCGACGTTCGGAAACTTGCAGCCGCAACGGGACCTTGCGCTTTCAGATGTGCGAGATCATGTCCACCGGATCTTCCCAGATGAAGATTGGGAATCTTTTGACAGGCGAACCAACGAAATTTACTCGGGCGGAATTGATGTTCTTGGTGATCCGTTTTACCTCGATGGAAATGCGTTTTTGCGTGATTACTACGTTCGCCCAATTGGCAGCGAAGGGTTCGCTGGCATCTGGGTGTATCGGCCGGCGGGGCCGATTGCGGTGAATCAGCTACCAGAATTTGCGCGCACACGCTCGATGGCAGTTCAGGCTGCAGTGGAGAATCTCTCTCGCCCTATCGCTGCTCATCGAGTGATACTCGACAAGGAAGGAGAACTATCAGATATCTCTTTGCTTTGGGCAAACCGGGCTTGGCAGAGTTATCGGTCATTTGACCTGCCTCCAGGAACACTGGCATCAGAGTCAAGAGTTCGTTTCACGGAGGACCTCCTTCCATTCCTTAAACGAGCCTGGACCCAAGGTGAGTCNACACAGTTTTTCCGCTTCAACCCCGATGATGCTGACACCGAGACGTACCGGNATGATTATGTTCGACAGTCANCGCTCGAAATCGAAACAATATTTTCTCGAACCGATGATGGTTTCCTGATGGAGTGGGGTGACGACGTCGACCTCAAAGTGCAACTCGGGTCAGATATGGAGGCGCAGCGACAAGCAGCTTTTGAGATTGCGTTTGAAGCTCAGGAAAGAAGCATTCGTAAGGGCGAGCATGATCGCATTGTTCGAGAACTCCACGACAACATTTTGCAAGAGCTATTTGTTGCGTCGATGACGCTTTCCCGAGAAGAGGCGGCAGGCGGTGAGTTGGACTCACCTCGCCTGGAAAGCGTTCGAAACGCTCTCGGGAAAATTTCAACTGATATTCGGGCGATTATCAGCGATTCAAAAGAGCGAAATGGCGATCCGCTGCTTGAGACCTTGAGAAACCTCTGCAACGACTGGGACGGCGTTCAGAATTTCAAGGTTGAACTCGAAGAGTTTTCGGTTGTTGATGAGACCGTGCTCGATCGACTCCCTCCCATCGTGGTTGACAATGTTGTGTCAGTGACCCGCGAGGCCCTGGCTAATGCCGTCAAACACTCGGGAGGCACAAAGATAAAGGTTGATATTTTGATCCTTAAAGATCACCTACAATTCAGCATTGTCGACAATGGAAATGGTGTTGATCCGCGGAATTCTCGCTCAAGCGGAACCCTGAACATGAAGGCTCGCATGGCCTCTCTTGGTGGCCATCTTGAGATGCACTCAACTAGTAGCGGCGTGCGTGTTGAAGGAGCCGCACCGTTCAGCATCGAAATGATCTAACGGGTTCGACACGGCCGTCGAATCTTGCCCCATGTTGCAGGAAGTTCTGCGCGCCTGATCTCGTAACCGAAGGGCGAAGTTCGGTGTCAAACCGTAAGTGCAAATGTCACTCACCGGCCACACAAATATCGCAAAAAACNACGTNTGTATTTGCCATGTAATGACATATGTCATCACTTAAAAAGAGGTTTGTAACTAACTGCTCTTTTCGCCTTTACAAAGGTTTTCTGGGTCTAGATACTGCTCTCCAACACCTCGCAACAACGGGGAAACGAAGAGGGAGAATTACATGACCACCACGACAACCTGCCGCTCCAGTTCAACAGATTCAACAATCAACCCGGTTGATCACATGGCACTCGTTCAACACATCGTGAATCGT
>PBWL01000063.1 GCA_002727235.1 Acidimicrobiaceae bacterium | reverse complement strand
GGTCGAGCCGCGCATTGCGCCAACCGAAAATGAGCCGACAACCGACATGCCATGACAATAGCGGTCGTTACTCGGCCCGTCGCTTGGTGACGCTCAATTACTGGCGAGCTCGGTTTCGATGAGGTTTGCCGGTCTCGGACGACCGAACAGGTAACCCTGGCCTCGATCACAGTTGAGGTCTCGTAACCGCTGCAACTGCAGAGGACTTTCCACGCCCTCCGCCACGACCGTAAGACCCAATGCCCTTCCCAACTGAATAACGGCTTCAACAATCGTTGAATCTTCGTCTTCAATACCGAGACCGCTCACAAAACTGCGATCGATCTTGATCGCTTCGACCGGGAAGCGCTTGAGATACGTCAATGATGAGTACCCCGTGCCGAAATCATCAACACTGAGGTGAATACCCAACCCTCGAATTTCCCTCAACGTCGACGTTGCTGCGCGGGCGTCTGCAAGCAACGCCGACTCGGTAATCTCGAACCAAACCGAATCAGGGTCAACACCGGTCTCATCGAGAATCTCGACCACCGTCGGCAAAAACGAACTGTCGACAAGTTGACGGCTTCCCACGTTCACCGCGACCGAACCGTTCGCAAATGAATGTCCTGATGCGCGCCAGCGCGCCATCTGCGACAAAGAATTTCGCATCATCGACGCGCCAAGTGACACCAATAGTCCTGACTCTTCTGCAAACGGCAGGAACTCCCCTGGCGGTAAGAGCCCTCGATCTGGATGCAGCCAGCGTGCGACGACTTCGAATCCGACGATGCGTCCGCTCTGTAGCTCGACGATCGGTTGAAAATATGGAACAATTTCGTCGCGTTCGACTCCTCGCCTTAATTCGCCCACCGTCCGGAGTGCCTGCATTCCGGACTCGCGACTCCCCACCTGGAAGGCCTCGACGCAATCACGCCCGCGGCTTTTCGCTCGGTACATCGCTGCGTCGGCGTCCCGCAACATTTCGTCGGGCGACATTCCNGCNTCATGGTTTGTTGACCANCCGATGCTCACCGTCACAAAGAATTCGTGATCGTCAACNGTNACTACNGGGTGGACAGCAGCTCGCAAACGCTCCGCTGCNGTCGCNGCNTCCACTGGACCACCNCGGCCATCAAGGACAACCACAAATTCATCCCCTCCAAATCGGGCAAGAAGGTCACCTTCGCGAACCGCCCCCTCAAAACGCTGGGCCACCTGTCGAAGAAGTTCGTCACCTCGAGCATGCCCAAGGCTGTCGTTCACCACCTTGAAATGGTCAAGATCNATAAANAGGAGCCCCACAAGCCCAGGGCGAGACCCGGTGAGGCGTTGTTCGAGAACCTGCATGAAGTACGAACGATTCGCAAGCCCGGTGAGTTCGTCGTGTCGGGCAGCATAAGTGAGTTGCTCAGCAGTGCGTCTCTCCTCGGTGACATCTTCAATGTGGTGAATAGCAAACAAAATGCCGTCGTCTTCAGAGACAGAAACTCTGGTTCGGGTCGTGAGGTAGGCCCCATCGCGCCGCCGGAACCGCTGATCGATGAGATACGAATCGGTCACGCCGAGTTCAAGTTGAGCCCGATGCGTTTGCGCCGCCCGGACGTCATCGGGATGGGTGATCTCCCGGAGTGTTCGGCCAACAAGTTCTTCAGGTGAGCGTTGCAACATTGTTGCCAGCGACTCGTTTGCCTCAACGATGCGTCCGTCATCAAGACGAACAAGGACCATGCCAGTTGGGGCCGAGTGAAAGGCCTGGTGAAAGCGATGGCGTGCCTCATCAAGTGCCCGCCTGTGGCCAGCAACCTCGTCGCGATCGGTCAATCTGACCAAAATCGGTCCGGTGTCGTCAGGTCGCTGCACCGTCACCTCAATCGGCACTGTTCGACCATCACTGGTCGTTACAGAGACTTCGACTGCCGAGTGCGGCCCGCCATGACCTTCTGGCACATCCTGCGGAAGGCGTGAAATCCATGGCCTTAGTGCTCCACGATCTGCATGGTCAAGCCAGTCGTCAAATGAAGAGCCGACGAGTGAACTCACCGGGCAAGAAAGGAGGTCGCTGCCCGCACGATTTGCCTCGATGATGACACCATCATGATCGACGTGCAGCACCGCCTCGTCGAGGGCGTCGAGTAGGGCTCGGGCAGTTATGTTTTGTGTGAGCTGCAAGTCGTTCTTGGTTGGCGAGAGTCCAATAGTTGGACCATCAGAAGTTGTTACTGGTGACGAGCCACGACGCTCCCGAATGAGCAGCAGCACACCAATCACAATGACGCCAATGCCAACTGCGACCGGGGTTGCGATAGTCGAGAACGAACCTACGTCCACACCTAGACGCTAGTGATCACAGGATTGCAGGAACCGGATCATTGCTGTAGGGCGAACCACTCGTCGAGCCGCTTCAACAGCGCTTCTTCTCCAATGAGGCCCTCTTCGAGGCGGATTTCCATCAAGAAAGCAAGCGCTTTACCAATTTCAGGGCCAGGAGTGAGACCGAGGTGTTCCATGACCTTTTTGCCATCGAGTTCAGGTCGAAGTGCCGCCAATTCTTCTTCTGCTGCGAGTTCGGCGATTCGTTCTTCGAGTTCATCCATTCGCTTCGATAGGGTGCGAGCTTTTTTCTCGTTGCGAGTCGTGCAATCGCAGCGGGTAAGCACATTGAGTTCGTTCAGTAATTCACCGGCATCTCTCACGTATCGGCGCACCGCCGAGTCGCTCCAACCGAGACGGTAGGTGTGAAAGCGCAGATGAAGGGCGACGAGTTCTGTGATCGCCTCAACATCGTCATTTGAAAATCGCAATGCGCTCAAGCGTTTTCTTGTCATCTTTGCGCCAACCACATCGTGATGGTGGAAGGTGGTTCCTTTGCCTTTTTGGAATCCACGCGTGCGAGGCTTTCCAATGTCGTGGAACAGGGCCGCCAGCCGAACAATACGGAAATCAAAATTGCACAACGCTTCGTCAAGTTCATCGTGTGGCCGAACGTTCTCGACAACCGCAAACGTATGCGTCAACACATCCTTGTGCCGGTGGATCGGGTCGTGCTCTAGACGCATTGCCGGAAGTTCCGGCAAGAAGAGTTCTGAGAGCCCTGTCTCGACAAGAAACCACAGCCCCGCCGTCGGGTGGGGAGTGCAGATGATCTTTTCGAATTCGTCGCGAATTCGCTCGGTTGAGACAATCTCGAGTCTCGGCGCCATCTCGGTGACCGCAGCGAGCAACCCCTCTTCAGGAACGAGTTCTAATTTGGTAAGGAATCGAGCCGCTCGAAGCATTCGCAGCGGGTCATCGCTGAAACTCTCCTGCGGTGATAATGGTGTCCGAAGNACTCTTTGCAANAGGTCAACGGCACCGTTATGAGGATCGACGAGGGTCGGTGTGTCATTCGTCAATTCNAGAGCCATTGCGTTGANCGTGAAATCTCGTCGAGAGAGATCGGTTTCGACATCATCGGCGTACACGACGTGTGGTTTCCGAGAATCGTCGGTGTATGACTCGGCGCGAAACGTGGTGATCTCAAGCACTCGATCTCCGAGTCGCGCCCCCACTGTGCCGAACTTCTCGCCCTGATTCCAGACTGCATCAGCCCAACCGTCAAGGCATGCATGGATTTCGTCCGGACGAGCAGACGTCGTCAAGTCGATGTCGTCAGATACCCCGAATGATTCATCGCCGAGCAACAAATCTCTCACTGTGCCGCCAACGACATATAAACGATGGCCTGCGCTTCTGAAACGCTCCGCGAGTGGAGAAAGTTCTTGAAGCACAGGTTCAAACCGGGCGGGGATCACCCATGCGAGGATACCGCCGACACTGTCGGCTGAAAGTCATCGATGGCGACTACCGTCGAAGACGATGCAACCCGAGCGCTTCCAGCCTGTTGACGATGAACGTCGTCGACGCCCGTTCACTACGGCCTCGGCATCGCCAACCCTTCGTCTCAACGAGTGGCCCTTTGACCCAACGATCGCCATGTTGGTGCAGGCTGACCACACGATCGATATCAACTCTGACGAACTCGTATCGCTCATCGATCGGGCGTCGTCGATGGGGGTACGGAAGATTCGCACAGGTGCACTTCGTGCGACCTCCGCCGAACAGGTCATCTCGCATGGGTTTCATGTCATCGACGAACTTGCGTTGCTGAAATTCCACTTTGCAGCCCCACTTCCACAAATGAGGCCTGAAGGTGGGTTGCGGCACCTTCGCCGGCGGCACCTTCGCAACGCTGAAGCCGTTGATCTTGAGGCGTTCGGTCCGAAATGGGGACAAAACCGTGAGGCGTTGCGCGAGACACAACGAGCGACGCTGCATTCGCGCAGTCGCCGTTGCGGCGACGACCAAGCCGCCGTTATTGGGTTCGCTCTATCCGGTTACACCAATAATGTCGGCTACCTACAGCGCCTGGCAGTTGCCCAACGCCATCAGGGGCGTGGCATCGGATTTTCACTGTCGTGTGACGCCCTGCATTGGATGCACCAACGANGTTGTGATCACGCGCTCGTCAACACCTCNCTGCAGAATGACANNGCGTTAGCGCTCTACAAACAGATCGGATTCTCTCAACTCTCCGAGCGACTCACGATCGCAGAACTCGATGTGAGTACAACGTCATGACCTTGCGTGTGTCTCGATGCGGTGCCGGGGTCTGCATTGCCTCTCTTGGACTTATTGCGTTGATCGCACCAGCAATGGCGGAACCGTCTCAACGTGACGCGTCAATCACCCAAGACGCTGAAGCGTCAGGATTGCGGCTGACCACATCGGAATTCTTCGCCGACAGCACAATCAAACTCTCGTACAATCTCACCACGCGGACGCCGGAGATCACTGAACCAGCTGTTGTCATCACCGTTCCTTCACCCATCTCCCCGATCGCGCAAGCTAACTCCGACTCGTCTTCGGGCACAGATGCCAGCGAAACAAATTCTTCGTCAGATACTGAAGAGCCCGTTCCGGTCGTCATTGCCGCACCTGGGGTAAAAGAACCGGCACTCATATTGCGGGTCGCTATTCACCGACCAGTCGATGTGCGACCGCTGACCGATGTCGTCGATGGTAACCCTGGTGACGTCATCGACGTCATCAGTGGGCCTCTCAACCAATTCGCCACAAGGGATGCTGCAACAAAAGAGGTCACCGTCAACGTGGATGTTCCTCTGCAGCAACGATTGAGTTATCGCGCTCACCNCGACGACGTCCTCGAATATGTAGANACAGGAATCACCCCGGTGTCGGTTTCAGTGATTCGCGGAACAGCAGTGATCGCTCACGACATCACACTCATTGATGTCGGCTGGCAACAAGCCAACCCNTCCCCCCTCTCNGTTGCGATGACGACGCACATTGCTGGTCGATCACANTTGACCGTCCCCGGTNACAATTCNCTGTCAACCAGCGACGGTTCACGGGNGGCGCAAGAATTTGAATTGCTTGTTGANCTCCTCGAANACAGCNANATCCCGCTCTCTGTTGCTCTCTCACCTGAGCTNGCTGAATCGCTTGCGAATGAAACACTTCCGACCGCACTTGCTGCTCGCGAGATTGATCTTCTCATCTCAACAGTTGGGGGAGAAGTTCTTTCGCTGCCGTATCGATCAGTTGATCCGTTTGCAGCGGGAACAGCAGGGCTCGATGAGCGATTTATCTCTGAACTCGATGCCGGTGACGCAGCAATGAAAGCGGCATTTCCTTCACTGACGCCAGTGCGTTCCGTTTGGCTTGCCGATGACGCCATCACCTCGTCTGCGATCACCACGAAGGGTGTCGACCTTCTGAAGTCTCAGGGCGTAGAGCGCCTCATCATGACCGATGACAATTACGCCAGGGGGGCGCTACATCACGGTATTGATGACACCCAGCCTGGTCTCTTCTCCGTTGAGGCCACTTCTCTGCCAGTGATCATCACAGGAGGGGTCGGCGAAATTGCTCCTCGCCCCGACGTTGCGTTGGAAGACCAAGCTGTTCTCTTCGTTGCGCGCATCATGCAGCTACGTCGCGAACAGCCAGAACTCGCCCGTGCTGTGGTGTTCTCCGCACCCGACCTCGACATCCCTGACGTTAAGGCCGTTCAGTCGATCGAGCGGCTCCTGTCGGGCGATCCGACGGTGGAGTTCATGCGGGTTTCAGAACTGCCCAACCAGATCACCGCCAACCGGGCGATCGTTACGCCATCGGTGCCACAAGTTGATCTTGCTCAACGCCAACTCACAGCCGATGCGCTGAAAGTGCTTATTGATGACACTGGTTCAATGCTGAATAAGGATCATGAATATGTGGCTCAGTGGAACGCGCTAATCAACGATCTCTTCGATCAGCGCGGCAACGGGCAGTATGTTGTCGACACCATTGATGTCGTCACCAATGCGACGTCCACAGTTCGGCAGTGGGTGTCAGTGCCAATGGGCGGCACGGTCAATCTCACCGGTCGTGAGACGCCGCTTCCTCTTGTTGTCGAAAACACTGGGCCTGAACCTTTGCAGGTCCTCATCCGTCTCAATTCACCGCGTCTCATTGTCCCCGGTGAGCCGCTTGCGGTAACACTTCCTCCAGGAGTGAGCAACTTTCAAGTGCCTGTCGAGGCCCGATCAAACGGCTCATTTAATGTTGAAGTGGAAGTGCTTTCTCCAGCCGGAACATCTGTCGTCAGCGGCGTCACGATTGTTGCCAAAGCAATGACGCTGTCAGGTTTTGGACGCCTCATCGGCTTTGGTCTCATCCTTGCCCTTATCTCGTGGTGGGTGAGTCACATCCGTCGACAGCGCCAACGCAAGGTCGCACCCAATCCAGTTGAGACACAAATGCCGTCGTCTAACGGTCGATGAAAGATGACCGTGTGTTGAGATTCCCNAATCATNGGTCGCTCTGGCACTAGCGTTTCTGTTGTTCATGACCTCACTTAACGACTCCCCCGGTACACCTGGCCAGCTCGACGACGCCCAAGTGCTCGCTGATCGTTACCACCTCGACCGCCGTGTTGGCCAAGGAGGAATGGCAGAGGTCTGGGTAGCAATCGACAAGCAACTCGATCGCCGAGTCGCAGTGAAATGGTTGAAATCCAATCTTGCTACCGACGCAGTTGTTGCAGAACGTTTCCGCCGAGAAGCAATCGCCGTGGCGCGTCTCAATCACCCAAACATCGTTTCAGTTCACGATGTGTTCGAACATGACGGCCGTCAGGCAGTCGTCATGCAGTTGGTAGAGGGACGAAGCCTGCGACAAGTCCTCGATAGCCAGAAACGCCTCGGGCCCGAACTCACCATTCATGTCGGTGCGTCTGTCGCAGCCGCTCTTGATGCCGCCCATGCTGCAGGCTTCGTTCACCGCGATGTCAAGCCCGGCAACATTCTCGTCACCGAAGATGGCAGAGTGCTGCTCACCGACTTCGGAATCGCAAAGGGTCTCGACGGGGTTGACGAAGACCTCACCAGCGACAACGTCATGATGGGGACCGCCAAGTACCTCTCTCCTGAGCAGGTTAGGGGTCACAAACTTGACGGTCGCGCCGATCTNTACTCACTCGCTTTAGTTCTCTACGAGTGTCTCGCAGGTCGAGTTCCATTCCTNGGCCAATCAGATGCCGACACCGCTCTTGCTCGTCTGCAGCGTGACCCGACCGACCTTGCGCATCTGCGGCCGACGCTGCCAATCAATTTGGTGAATCTCGTTCACCGNACACTCGCAAGAAATCCCGCACATCGCCCAGCGACCGGCGGAGAGTTGCGTCAAGAATTGATGAGCGTCGATACGACGCCACCTCTTATTGACGGGACTCCCACCGAACCTCCTGCACCTCGAACGCAACCGGTGCGACCAGGTGAATCGGGTCGACTGCCTCGTGCGACTACGACGGTGACGCCACCACCAGTTGAAGCAACCGCGCCACCTCAACTGTTCGACGATCCGTCTTTGGCAAGCGCTCGGCCGATCCGTCGACCTTGGCTGCCGATTGGACTCTCCGCATCGGTGGTGGTGCTTCTTCTCGGTGCGCTCATCGTGTCGAACCGAGATACTGACTCATCATCGAATGTCTCTCCACTGCCCGCACTTACCTCGGCTCCAGCTATCGAACGAGATAGTGATGACCCCATCATCCTCGANGACGTCGAAGACTCACTGTCGCCAGAAACCCAAGTGGTAGTGAGTTCGACTTCAATCGACGTTCGTGCCTGGGATCCGTATGGGGACAACGGATCAGAAAATGACGCTCAGGCACCGCTTGCAATTGCCGATGGAAGTCGAGACACCGCGTGGTCAACCGAGTGCTACAGCGATCAGTACTTGGGTGCCAAGCCCGGAGTNGGTCTCGTCATCTCACTTCCCGNACTTTCAAATGGGCGACTNGAATTTGAAACGCTNAACGCCCCCTTCCAGATCGAGGTCTATCGAACTAACGCTGTGGAACCTCCGCTGTCGCTGGAGTCGTGGACTCAGGTTGGATCGATGAGCTACGGAGTTGATCCAGGTGCCGTTGCGGTGCCCATTANTGAAGCCTCAACTCATNTAGCGGTGTGGNTGAAAGANCTCGGTCCAGATGACGCGTGNTCTTCGGCGAATCCTTATCGCGGACGAATCGGTGAGCTGCAATGGCTCATNAACTCCTGAGTGANNCTCANCTTTTACANAGNGCCCAACAAGGTGATCGCNTTGCGCTCAGCAAGGTTCTTNGCGAGCAGTACCAACGGGTNTTTGCTGTATGTCTGCGAATGATGGGGTCGCGGACCGCTGCCGAAGACCAAACCCAAGAAGCTCTTCTGCGAATTGCTCGAGGCATCTCCTCATTTGAAGGTAAATCTACATTCAGTACCTGGTGCCATCGGGTTGCAACCACAACTTGCCTCGATGAACTTCGTTGGCAGCGTCGGCGGCCAACAACCACGACACTCACGAACTCCGACGGGAGTGACATTGAGCTAGTCGACGATGTCGACATCACCGCAGGCATCGAGTGGAGTGACGTGCGAGCCGACATTCGTGAAGCACTTCACGCGGTGCCCGTCGAATTCACCCGGGCGGTTGTTCTACGCGATGTCCTCGAGTTGGGGTACCAAGAAATCGCCGATCTCACCGGTGTGGCGACTGGAACGGTGAAGTCAAGAATTTCTCGTGGCCGAGCACTGCTCGCCGAGCAGCTTGGTGGGAACCGAAACGATCATGTTGAACGTCTAACCAACGGAGACAACAAATGAGTGATGACGACGTCAACCAGTTGACGCCAGATGATGGCGATCTCGACGAGGTTGTCGTTGCGCGTCTTCGCTCGGCTCTTCTCGATGACGTAGTCGTCAGCGACGCCCAGCGAGATCACACCGTTGCATCAGTGCTCGAAGCCCTCGACAACGAATCTGAGGCACAGGTCGACAGCATCGCGTCGCGACGCCGATTCCGATCAAGCACAGTTCTCCAATTCGCAGCTGCCGTCATCACTGTCGCCGTCGGCGCTGGAACGTTATCCCAGCTTCGTAGCGGTCAGAGTGATACGACGGAACTCTCCGTCCAAGAAAGTTCTCGAGAACGAACAGAAGACAATCTGCTGTCAGAATCTGAGGAATTTGCGTTTGCTGAAGAGTCAGCGTTAGAGGAATCTGCCGTCGAAGCGGCGCCCGAAGTTGAATCGATGGGCGACACTGCGCTGGGTTCGGACCTCTCGGGTACCGAAGATGAGATGGCTGCAGACGACATGGTGGCAGTTGCCGAATCAGCAACTGAGGAAATGGCCGGCGACATCTACGAATTGGAATCGATCAGTGTCGACGAGTTGCCAAATTTCATCCGCAATGTTCTCGAGCAGGGTGCGACAACACTGCGCAGCGCAGCATTTTGCGAGTTCGACAATGTTGAACTCCTCACAGAGGTCAGGCTCGACGAGATCATCGTCGTGTTGGCAAGAATGACGGCGCTCAATCAGTACCTCGCTATTGATATCGCAACCTGNGAAGTTCTTGCCGAAATCGATCTTGGCGACGAGTAGTTTCTNGGCTACCTCTCATCGANGGNCTNTGTCACTCNATCGAAGAAGAATCGCACNGATTTCTTTGTGCAGGACGAGGAATCCCTNGAGATTTCACTACAGTCCACTGGGTGATCGGAAATCCGTTCTCCAANGATGACTGGGCGGTCGATACCGCTGANCGTATCGAACAGGTTGTTGGNACAGTTCGNGACCGAGTCACCAACAACATTGTCAAGCTTGTTCGAGGCATCGTCTTTGGCCTCATTGGCTTCATCATTGGAGTCGCCCTCATTGCCATCGCCCTCATCNTGTTCACTCGAGGGTTGCAATCACTCATNAGTCTTGCAACTGGAAACACCGGCATTGNCCACAGTCGGTCGGTGTATGTGAGTTATCTCATCTCAGGCGTATTGATGTTGACTCTTGGCGGTTTTGTAATGCGTCGTCGCCGGTCACCGGAAACCTAATTCTTGAGATCATCGGATTGGAGAAATCATGGAACCCACCCGCGAACGCGTCATTATCATCGGCTCAGGTCCAGCTGGTCTCACCGCAGCGATCTACACCGCCCGAGCGAGCCTTGAGCCACTTGTGATTGAAGGTGAACCATCGTCAACAAGTGACCAACCTGGCGGCCAGTTGATGCTGACGACTGAGGTAGAAAACTTCCCTGGCTTCCCCGACGGAATCATGGGACCAGAACTCATGATGAACTTCCGCTCACAAGCCGAACGATTTGGCGCAAAGTTCCTCACCGAGAAGGTCACCAACATTGATTTCTCCTCTCGCCCGTTCAAGGTGTGGGTGCGTGACACCGAGTATCACGCCGACTCCNTCATCGTTTCTACAGGTGCCCGGTCACTGATGTTGGGGCTTGAGGAGGAGCAACGTTTGATTGGTCACGGTCTTTCAACGTGCGCAACCTGTGATGGTTTCTTCTTTCGTGATCAACATATTGCGGTCGTCGGCGGTGGTGACTCAGCAATCGAAGAGGCCTCCTTCCTCACTAAATTTGCATCAAAAGTCACCTTGATTCACCGGCGCGATGAATTCCGAGCGTCAAAAATCATGCAAGACCGTGCCTTCGCTAACCCGAAGATCGATGTGTTGTGGAATCACACGGTGACGAAGATCAATGGCGACGACAAGGTTGACGGTATCGAGGTAACAAACACTGTCGATGGGTCGGTTTCGACAATGCCCGTCACTGGTCTCTTCATTGCAATTGGCCATCGACCGAACACAGATCTGTTCGCTGGTGTACTTGATATGGACGATGCCGGCTACCTCCGGACGCAACCTGATTCGTCGTACACCAATATCGAGGGTGTCTTCGCCTGCGGTGATGTGCAAGACCACACGTACCGTCAGGCAATTACTGCNGCCGGCTCGGGNTGTATGGCNGCNATNGACTCAGAGCGNTGGCTTGAGGGCCAGCATTAACTCTTCATGCCAAACAAGACCNCANTCGTCGCGGTAGTCTCGAATCACGCTCTCTCNGTTCGCGGAACACAAAGGAAATGACATGGCATCCATCAATTTGACCACCAGCACGTTTGACGAAGCCGTGGGAGCATCNAATGTTCCAGTTGTCGTCGATTTCTGGGCAGAGTGGTGNGGTCCGTGCAAAATGGTTGCTCCAATTCTCGACGAGATTGCGACAGAGAACGCCGATCAAATGACGATCGCAAAACTTAATGTGGATGAAAACCCTGATATCGCCATGCGATATCAGGTAATGAGTATCCCAACAATGATCGTGTTCAATGNCGGCGAGGCNGTTCACCGAATTGTCGGAGCGAAGAGCAAATCAGCTCTCCTCGAGGAGTTCGGAACATTTCTGGGCAATTCCCACTAACCCACGGCGAGCGCGGAGAAGCCGTTAGGGATCTCCAACGGCGACTTGTTCGATCGTCATATCCGATTCGGGCAACCGAAAGCGGTTGGTTTGGTGATTCGACGAAAGAGGCGGTGACCTCTTTTCAGGCATCGCAGGGCATTCCNCTTACCGGNAGTTGCGATGAACTCACCTGGTCGCTTCTTGTGGAGTCTGGCTGGGCACTTGGTGACCGGCTGCTNATGCTCACGGCTCCAAATCTTCGNGGCGAGGATGTCGCCGAGCTACAACGAATTCTCGCCCGATTAGGGTTCGATTGCGGGCGGGTCGACGGNATTTTCGGNCCTGATACCGCNGCCGCTCTCCAAGACCTCCAGCGAAACTCAGGGCTCCCCGATGATGGGGTCTGTGGTCCTGACACGGTCTCAGCGCTTGATGTGCTGTCTAGAAATACCGGCTCCGGACCCGGAGTCGTCATGGTTCGCGAAGTTGCTGCCGTAACTTCCGGGCGTCGCTCTCTGGGCCACCTGAGAATCGTGATCGGTGAATATGGGGGCCTGGGTGCGCTTGCCCGGCAGGTCACCACTGCTCTTCGTCAACATTCCGCATCAGCCACTGTCATTGGTGACCCCGATGCATCAACTCATGCAGCACTTGCGAATCGNTACCGAGCAGATGTGTACATCGGATTCGAAGCTGCGAACGAGTCGGTATCGCTCATCCAATATTACGCTGTACCAGGTTTTGAATCTGCTGCGGGTCGCTCACTCAGTGAGCAACTCGCTCATGATGCTCCGTATCCGCTGAGGCGGGAGCATATTGAAGTGATTGGAGCACGCCTTCCGGTCCTAAGAGAGACTCGTATGCCCGCCGTATCGTGGCGTCTCGGCCCTACCTCAGACATTGTTGCNCAGACGCCGACAATTGTTCGGGGTGTGGTTCTCGCNGTCGAACGNTGGGTTCACAANCTAAATGAATAATATTCATTTANNTGACTAANTNNATGTATAAANATTGATTTATNGCTNANAAGTGAATTATCCACAGCATGTTCATGTTCTTGTGGATGTGGTAANGCTCGGCAAGAGGTTGAGGTTNGAACCCTNAAGACNCACTTNAGGGTTCGTCCCCAAACACGANTCGGTGGATGCGTCGAAGGTCATCAAGGTCGGCGAAATCGATTGCAATTCGCCCCTTCGATGCACCGAGCGACACGCGAACACGNGTGTCGAGCCACCGCGCAAGTGCTTCTTCGACCTCGATAACACCCGCCTCGCGTAGCCGCGTTCCTCCGACAAGCCCTGCGCCATCTGCGGGTTGCGGTAGCTGCGTCGCTGGAGGTTGTGGACTCTGACCTGAAATCAGTGCTTCCAGTTCCCGCACCGTCAACTCATTGCTCGCCGCTGCATGCGCAAACCGAAGTTGTGTTTCTCCATCTTCGATGGACAGCAACGACCTCGCATGTCGGGCGGTGAGACGACCATCACCGAGATACTGCTGAATCTCAGTGGGCAACGCCATCAGCCGCAAGGCGTTCGAGATTGCCGATCTGCTCTTTCCTACTCGTTCTGCAACCTGCTCGTGAGTGAAGTCAAAATCCTCAATGAGTTGGTGATACGCGGCAGCTTCCTCGAGTGGTGTGAGATCTGCGCGATGGAGGTTCTCAATCAGCGCTTGTTCCATCGATGACACGTCGTCGGTCGTTCGAACAATCGCCGGAATCACCTCAAGGGTGGCGATTCCTGCTGCTCGCCAACGCCGCTCACCGGCAATGATTTCATACCCGCTATCTGCGGGGCGAACAAGAATAGGTTGCAACACGCCGATCTGGGCAATGGAATTTGCCAGTTCCTGAAGGCCGTCTTCATCAAACAAACGCCTGGGCTGGTGTGGGTTCGGCCTAATGGATTGAAGTGGAATGTTGCGGAGAGCAGGAGCATCATCACTCCGCCCGAATACCTCATCCATCCCGCCTGGGATAAGTGAACTTAGACCTCTACCCTGCCGTTGGTTACGAGCCATTGTGCACCTCCCGTGCAACGTCGGTATACGCGATTGCTCCACGAGACATTGGATCGTATGTGATGATCGGCATCCCGTATTTCGGTGACTCAGAGAGTTTGATGTTGCGTGGGACCACTGTATTTAGAACAGTTGAACCAAAGTGTTGGCGGATTTCATCGACTACTTCTTCAGCGAGATTTGTCCGTGCGTCGTACATCACACAGACGATTGACGACACTTCGAGGGTGGGGTTCAGGCCACTTCGGCGAATACGAAGCACATTTTCGAGCAATTGCCCTACACCTTCGAGCGCAAAATATTCGCATTGAATCGGAATTAATACTTCTCGTGCAGCGCAGAGCGCGTTGAGTGTCAATAATCCCAATGATGGTGGGCAGTCAATAATGACGTAGTCGTATCGGTCAACAACTGCGTCAACTGCGTTCTTCAGTCGTGTTTCACGTGCCAACATCGAATACATCGTCATTTCTGCGTCTGCGAGACGAAGGTTCGATGGAGCCACTTGCAGCCCCTCAATTTCCGTAGNGCAGAGGCATTCTGCCAGTGGGGCATCATCAATTAAGACGTCAAGAACCGAGCTGTCAAGGGACCGAACATCGATACCTAGGCCGCTTGTTGCGTTCGCCTGTGGATCAATGTCGATAAGGAGCACCTGCAGACCCAATTGAGCAAGCGCGGCCGCTGTGTTAATCGAGGTCGTGGTCTTGCCTACGCCGCCCTTCTGGTTCGCAACTGCAATAACTCGAGGCAAATTGCGTGCTGGTGTCTGCCAAGGTGTTGACGACGGTGAGGTTTCGCTCATCGAGGTCACTTTGCCTCGTATTGCCCAATTACGCAACCCATTACATGCAGAATTGTTTCCCGGGAAACAATTCTTGATTTAACCTCAAGTTGAGGCGCGCAGTTCCATCTATGAAATTTCAACAGTGTTATCCACAGCCTGTGGTTTCCCGGGAAACATTTTCTCATCGGGTGATAACAGCAACAGTTGCTGCATCTTGCGAAAACAGCTCGACTGAAGCCGATATCTCGCTCGACAACGCCTTGCGCCAACGAGTTCCATCTGAGTGTGGTGGTTCTGACACCAGCAACCGCCCCATCGGTGTGAGCAAAGGAAGCGCACTCTCAACGACGACCTCAGGCGACCCGAAACTTCGAGCCGTAATAACGTCAAATGTGTGCTTACCTTGAAGGATGCGGATATCTGCGCAAATCACATCAATAGGAAGTCCGGGTTGATGTCGGCGAAGGCGAGTGGCTTGACGTTGTAAAAGGTCGGTTCGTTTTTCGCGTCGGTCAATCAGTGTGACGTGGACATCAGGTCGGTCATGAGCGATCACAAGACCTGGCAACCCGCCTCCTGAGCCAATGTCGAGCACCGTNGCGTCGCTTGGGCAGGTGCCAAGGGCGACGACAAACACACGTGCTCTAGAGACTTCTTCTGAGAGATCTGTATTGCCAATAACGCCAGCGTCTTGTGCGAGCTGCAGCACGCTCAGGAGGTGTTCGTCCATNGTCGTTACATTGCCGCCCCGTACGGCAGAGCTCAACTTGGTGAAACAATGACCCGACGGTTCGGATCTTCGCCCTTGGATGCTGTCGACACGCCCTCTTCGCTGGCGAGAACATCGTGAATTACCTTGCGATCAGGTGATGCCATTGGCTCAATTGCGAGGGCTTTGCCAGACTCACGCACCTGCTGGGCAANCTTCCGAGCAAATGCTTCGAGTGACTCTTTCCTGCGCTCGCGATAACCCGCAATATCAAGGCGGAGATGGGTGTCGTGGTCTCCAAGACGGCGCTGTGCAGCAACCCGAACAAGGTCTTGAACGGCGGTCAACGTGCGGCCTCCAGGCCCCACCAACAAACCAAGGTCGGAGCCNTTCATGGCTACCTCAATCTCNGTGTCTTCTCGCTCAACAACAACGGTGGCTTCAACNCCGAATGCGGTGNCNAGGCCAGTCATGAACGTTTCTGCTGCCTCACCAACTGCCGCTGGATCAACCGGATCACGTTGTTCATCATTCATTGGTTTCTCATTCTTTGCNTTGCNANTATTTCGTTGTCCGCCATTCTTGCGCGATTGTGANGGCTTGNTGTTACCCGACGCATCAGATGCTTGNCGTTCGCGCCNCTGTTGGCCACCNTTTTTGTTTCCGCGTGAGCGGCGGTTNTCGCGCTTGGGCCGCACTTCTGTNGGTCGAACCCGTCCCCGGACCTTCGCTTCACCGCGTGTACGTCCAAATAAACCGCTTTTTGGCTCCTCTAAAACCTCAATGTCGGCCTCGTCAGCTGCAACACCGAGTTGATCGAGGGCTGCCTCTGTTGCGTCTTCAACGCTACGACCTGTTGTTGTCACCCATTCCATGGAAAGTCTCTTTCTGTNCTAGTTTCAGCGCTTGCGCTGCCCGCCAGGGCGACCCAAGTCTCGTCTCTGGCTGTTCTTCGATGACTGTGGACGCCCCTTATTGCTCTTCGAACCACCGTTAGTTCGAGAATTGGACCCTTTAGGAGAGGGACGTGATCCGTCTGAACTTGTGCTCTTTTTCTCTGATGATGCTCCTGTAGCATCTTCAAGTTCGCGCTTTGCCCGAGCGATAAGACCGCCACCAGCANTGTCTTTCTCAGAAAGTTCTCGCGCCTTCGCACTTGCGGCTTGCGCTTGTCGACCAAGTGATTCGTCGTCAGCGTAAAACCGTCGCGTGATGTAGAACTGCACAAAAATTCGGATAATCGATTGGATGATGTAGTAGATCACCAACGCAAGAAGGAAGAAGATCTGAAACACTGCGAAAACCACCGGCAAGTACTGCATGAGTTTCTGTTGTGATTCTGACATCGTTGGACTGATCGAGGCCCTCGCAGCAACCATCCGTTGTTGGTAGAAGTACAACAAGCCAAGAACCACCACAAGGCCGGCATAAATGAGGCCTTGGCTAAAGTTGCTACCCAGCATGCTCGCCGGTGATTTTGAAAGGTCAAGTCCCCAAGACGACATCTCAGTTTGTCGAGCGAGCGCCTGGTACATCTCTGAATCGAGAGACAGATACCGAGGGAGGAAGCCAATCGTTTCTTGACCCCGACCCACCGATGTCAACACAGCCCGGGCAATGGCTTCATTGCCACCCGCAGGGATATACGTTGCATCGTAAAGAATGCGAAACATCACAATGAACACAGGTGTTTGTGCAAGCAACGGAAGACATGATGCCATTGGGTTGACTTTGTGCTCTTGGTAGAGCTTCATCATTTCTTCGTTGAGTTTTTGACGGTCGGTCTTGTACTGCTGCTGAAGACGACGCATTTCTGGCGCCAAGCGCTGCATCTCCAACATGCCCTTTGTGCTCTTCAGCGTGAGCGGCGTGACGATCGCCATCACGACAAATGCCGACAACGAAATAGCAGTCATGTAACTGCCGGTGAGCGTGTACAGCCAATTCAGTACAGATGCAGGAACTTCAAATACTCCAGCAATCAGCGAAACTGTTGTCATTGGGACCTCATTGGTTCATCTTGGTGGGAGACTGGCTCTTGTGCGACATCTGGCACCGGGTCGTAGCCCGATGGTCCAAATGGCCGACATCTCAACAGTCGCCGAATGGTGAGCCACAACCCGCGAAAAGGGCCGTGTATGGAGATTGCTTCATGTGAGTAGTGCGAACATGTCGGCGAGAATCGACATGGAGATGGACGCCATTGAAACGCCTGCTGATACCACTCAATTGCCCGTAGCATGCGTTGCTGAATTCGTGAGGCCGTCATTGGGTTGACAGCCTTTCGACCAACTGCTGCACCTGCTGCGCCAGCATTTCCGGCGTCATATCGAACATGTGTTCGCTTTTTGAGCGGATAATGCCAACCATCAACGCTCCGGACGGCAGCAGGTTCATTTGCGCCTGCCTGCGGAGAAGTTCCCGCAAGCGTCGTCGTGCCAGATTTCGACGGACGGCGTGACCGTGGACGCGCCCGATCGAAAACGCCACCCGAGGTGGCGACATTGCTGGATCGGCAAGAAATTTGCACCACAAGACATCAGTCCGCACCTGGATTCCTTCGGCAGTGAGTCGGGAGAACTCGTGCGCAGTGCGGATTCGGTGAATCAAGCGGAAAGGCGAGCGCGGCCCTTTGCACGACGTGATTTCAACACGGCGCGACCAGCGCGGGTACTCATCCGAGCTCGGAAGCCGTGCTTCTTCGCACGACGATGTTGATTTGGTTGAAAGGTTCGCTTCACTTCTTCGTCACTCCTCAATGAACCCGGTCTGATCGAGATACATGGTGACCACGATCGGGCGATCGGCTAAACGACGGCCTCATTGATATGAAACCAGACTCCCAAAGACTACGGTTTGTCTCCTGCGGAGCCAACCACACCTGAACTTTTACACAATCGTCGGGTTTTCCACAGGTGGCTCCGCGTGATAGCGTGTGATTGCCATCCAGCGCGCCGAGATGACGTGTACCTATAACAAAATCTCTGTTTTCCACAGATGTGGATAAACATGTGGGTAGTTACATCGTTGTAATGCGTTAGCGATTACCCAGTATTTATCAGCAGATTTAGAGGACCAACCCAACATGGAACGTGAAGCGACTACCAACCTGTGGGAAACCGTCGTTCCACTTCTTCGCGATCAACTCACCGAATCGGTGTGGTTCTCCACGTTCAATGACGCAGTAAACGTCGGCGACGACAATGGAATTTTGCTTGAGGTGTCAAACACCGTTGCCGGTGAACGAATCATGTCGCGTTACCGAGGAATGATCGACGACGCACTAACCGAACTTGGTCACCCCGGTTTCGCGTTTACTGTGCGCGTTGCGACGACCGATGACGCATCGGTTGACATCGGATACGAAGTGCCAGCGTCTACTTCTGAACACATCCCGCCAGAGGCACCCCTTGGCGGAGATGAACCTGGCGGACTCAACCCTCGGTATGCGTTTGAGACATTCGTGAAGGGGGCCTCAAATCAATTCGCTCTCGCTGCGGCCCAACGGGTCGCAGAAACGCCGGCTCGTTCGTATAACCCGTTATTTGTTTACGGCTCAGCTGGACTTGGTAAAACCCACCTTTTGCACGCAATCGGGCACTATGTCGAGTCTCATTACCAACACCATGTTGTGAGGTATGTCTCGACCGAATCGTTCATGAACGAATTTGTTGATGCAATTCGTTCAAACTCGATGGCTGGGCTTCGACGTCGATATCGCGAAGTCGATGTCCTCCTCATCGACGACGTGCAATTTCTCGAAGGTCGGGAAGGCCTGCAGGAAGAGTTCTTCCATACGTTCAATGCCCTACATGGAGCAAATAAGCAGATCGTCCTCTCTAGCGACCGAATGCCAGATGCGATACCAACCCTTGAAGAACGCCTTCGTGGACGTTTCAAGTGGGGTCTTATCACCGACATTCAGCCACCTGATTTAGAGACCCGCCTTGCCATCCTTCGCAACAAGAGTGAACGCGATCGGGTTGAGGTGCCCGCCGAAACCCTTGAATTCATTGCGTCGAACATCACCTCNAATATTCGTGAGCTNGAAGGAGCGCTCATNCGTGTGACNGCCTACGCCTCACTCAATGGTGTGCCGATTACNACCGACCTTGCNAAATCTCAGTTGTCTGATTTGCTTTCGGACTCTGTNGCGAAGCCACGNACCGACATGGAGTTGTTGGTTGAAATGGCNGACATCCTCGGGTACGANGTTGACGCATTNCGTGGCAAGAGTCGGCAGCGACCATTGGTCACTGCTCGNCAGATCGCTATGTATGTCTTTCGTGAACTTACCGATCTGAGTTACCCGAGCATCGCGCGGCTCTTCGGAGGGCGGGACCACACCACCGTCATTCACGCTGTCGAGAAAATCCAGCGACAAATGGGTGAACGGAAACAGATTTATGAGCAGGTAACCGACTTGTTGCAACGGTTGAAGTCATGATGGCTGTGGATCACGTAGTGGATGACATGTGGTCAATCCGTGGAAATCTGTCGCACAAGGTGAACTCATCCACTGAATCACATCTATGTGATCATCGCGCGGGGGATACCGCTTGGAAATCTTGTGACGACAAATATGTGCCGTGTGCTGGGGTGATTCACTCTTTTCCCCAATCCACAGCACCTACTATCACTAACACTCTGTATTTACCCTCTTTGGGGAAAAGGACCATGCTGTGAAATTTCGATGTGAACGGGAAATCTTGGCCACCGCATTAGCCACTGCTGGTCGAGGNGCAACAAANTCAACNGGTACCTCACCGGTGNTGTCAGGTGTTCGACTTGATGTCGCTGACGACATACTGACCATCACTGGCACTGATCTTGAANTGACCATCAAGGCATCGGTCCCGGTNGGTATGGAAGAGCCAGGNTCGACAGTTATTCCTGCTCGTCTTACCGCTGACATTGTGAAATCGCTCCCGGCTGGCAGCGTCGACGTCGAACTAACTAGTGACAACGTTTCGATTTCTGCGCAGCGCAGCCAGTTTGCGGTTCGTCCAATGGCGGTTGCTGATTTCCCTTCGATCGGGGCGCCGTCGAGCGAGCCATTTGTGTTGTCGGGTTCAACAATGTCGGCTGCGCTCGGTCAGGTGGTTCGTGCCGCAAGCACCGATGAAGCCCGTCAACAACTCACTGGTGTACTCATTGTGTCGGAAGACGACGCGGTGCGCATGGTGGCGACCGATTCATATCGACTTGCTGTGCGTGATCTTGACGAAGGGGCGTTGCTCGGAGCTGGTCAGCAGGTGCTCGTTCCGGCGCGTGCACTCAATGAAGTGCAGCGTCTCGTGAGCGGTGTAGAAGATCTCAAGGTGTATCTCGGAGACAACGACGTCGTGTTCGAAATTGGTGATGTGCACCTCACCACTCGCCTTATTGCTGCTGAGTATCCGAACTATAGAAACCTGTTGCCAAGTTCGTATCCAAATGTTGCGACGATCGGTCGTGACGCGTTGCTCGACGCGTTGCGTCGTGTTCGCCTCCTTGCTCAAGGGGGTGCAACTCCGGTTCGCTTGCAACTCGAACCCGATCACGTCATCCTTTCAGCGATCACCACTGATGTGGGCGAAGCCTCAGAGCAGATCGATGCCAGCTTCGAAGGTGAACCGATGACGGTTGCGTTTAACCCTGACTATCTAGCTGCGGGTGTTGATGCGGTTGATGGCGACGAAGTTCGACTTGCAGTCGTCGACCCAATGAAGCCAGCGGTACTTCGCGGAGTTGGCCACGACGAATACCTGTACCTGTTGATGCCAGTACGGGTGCCGTGATGTCACGTCATGCTCGTTGAGCATCTTGAACTTGTTGATTTCCGAAATTATCGGCAAGCGACCTTCAACCTTACGGCCGGCACCACTTGTGTTGTTGGTCAAAATGGCCAAGGGAAAACCAACCTTGCCGAAGCACTTGCGTACCTGTCAGGCTTGACGTCATTTCGCCAAGCTCCCTTGGATGCGCTCGTTCGGGTTGGCGCCGACCAGGCAATTATCCGAGCACAGATTGTTGAGGCTGACGGCCGTCAATCGTTAGTAGAGGTTGAAATCTCCCGGCTTGGTCGCGGTCGAGTTCAAGTGAACCGACAGCGGTTACAACGCACAAGAGACCTTCT
>PBWL01000062.1 GCA_002727235.1 Acidimicrobiaceae bacterium | reverse complement strand
CGCTGTGGCGGGTACTGCTCTTTCGCTTTTTCCACGACCTCATCAACTGCATGTCGATGGCCGGTGCGGTTAGCACCGAATACCTTCTCGTATGAATGGATCGCGTAAAGGCCTTCGATTTGTTCCTTTAAGTCATCAGAAAGTCGTTCGTACGCGAGTTGCATATCTGCCCATGCTGTGTCTCCGCCATATGGTGGCAAAACTCGTCCGACGAGCACTGAGCCCTTTGGCGGGCACTCACGAAAGGTCACATCAGAATGCCATGATTCTGCAGCAACAAAATTTTCTGGGGTGGACTCCAATACGATGATTTCGGGCTGTTCCTCGAGGTTGCTCGTGAATGGATGAATTTCGAGTTCACCAAATGCTTTCCCGTATTCGACATGTTGCGCTGAAGTTAGCTCTTGGTTTCGAAAGAAGAGCACCTTGTGATCCATCCATGCTTGGTGAAGTTCGGTGATGATTTCATCATCGAGTTCCCGCATGTCAACACCGTGAACGATGGCACCTAACGCACCCGAGATCGGTTCAAGATTGATTCGGTTGTATTCCTGCGGAACCCGGGCATTCACGCGCATACTATGACGCTAGTCGCCACGGTAAGGGCGCCTGAACGGCTGGTGGAATCAACTACTCACTGAGCGGGCAAGCTCTTGCTAACTACTTTTGAGAGTATTACTCTCACTACTTTCACTCCGCGAAAATGAGGTCATCATGGCTGCAAGCTCAATGGACATCACGATCAACGCACCTACTGAAGACGTCTGGGCCATCTTGGCCGACTTTCCATCAATTTCAATGTGGGTGCCAATGATCCAACACTCATGCTTGATCACTCAAGAAACCTCGGGTGTCGGAGCCGCAAGACGAGTACAAATAGCGCAACAAGCACTTATTGAAACGGTGACGGTATGGGAACCGCAGCGACGACTTGCGTACACCATCGAAGGAATGCCTCCCATCGTCGGGATCGCAACGACAACCTGGACGCTTCAACCATCGCCTAAAGGGACTCGCGTCACGATTTCAACCGAAATTCCATCATCTCGCAACCCGGCTAAACGCTTTGCCGCAGCTAAGGCACTTGAGCGCATGTCGCTCGCGGCACGACTCATGACAACTGGTCTCCGGCAGGAGGCAGCAACCCGAGGCAAGAAGGTCGCACAATGACAACACAACCCGACGTCATCCTCATCATGACCGATGAAGAACGAGCAGCTCCCCCGTACGAATCCGCAGAACTCACCGACTGGCGCTCCACGCTCAACGGTTCCCGGTGGTTCAACAAACATGCGGTGTCGTTCAATCGGCATTACACCGGCTCACTTGCCTGCGTTCCGAGCCGACCAACGTTGTTCACCGGCCAGTACCCCGACGTGCATGGTGTCACTCAAACTGATGGTCTCGGCAAGATGGCAGACGATTCACGCATGCGATGGCTACGAGAAGGCGAGGTACCCACTCTCGGCCATTGGTTCCGGGCAGCCGGCTATGACACCCACTACGACGGAAAATGGCACATCACGCATGCCGATCTACTCAACGACAACGGAGAACCACTTCCGACGAACACCGCCGATGGCGACATACTTCACGACAACGTTGACCGCTACCTCGATGCGAACCCTCTCGACCCATTCGGCTTTTCTGGCTGGGTTGGGCCTGAGCCGCACGGTGGGCTCTATGCGAACTGCGGTCTCGCCCGTGACCCGCTGATCGCAGCGCGAGTCGTCCGTTGGCTCAACAATCGTTATGAACGGCGGCGAAATGGTGACGTTGATGCTCTCAAGCCTTTCCTGTTGGTCGCAAGTTTCGTCAATCCGCATGACATCGTGCTGTTCCCGCTGTGGATTCAACGCGGAATGCCAAGCGATCTAAACGACATCGAGGTGCCCGACGTGCCTATGTCACCATCAGATTTCGAAGATCTCCGTCACAAACCAGCAGCACAGGTTGCGTATCGCGCCTCCTATCCCTCGTGCTACGGACCGTACGGTCTCGTTGCTCCGGTCTACCAAAAGAACCTTCAGGAATATCGAAATCTGTATTACCGACTCCACGAAGCGGTAGACCAGCCGGTCGACCTCGTGCGAACCGCAATTACCGATAACGCAGCCACCGACACTGTCATCGTTCGTACATCTGACCATGGCGAACTTCTTGGGTCGCATGGTGGACTTCACCAGAAATGGTTCCAGTTGTACGACGAGTCAACACGAGTGCCGTTTTCTATTGCCCGGATTGGATCTCAGCCAACGTCTCAACGATCAGTCTCGTCCCCCACTTCTCACGTCGACCTTGTTCCAACACTGTTATCAGCCGCAGGGATTGATGAACAGGCCACCGCTGATGAGCTTCGTTCTTCGTTCAGCGAAGTGCACCCACTCACCGGCCGCAATCTGATGCCGCTTGTCGACGGAGCCGAAGAAGATCAGCGCCGATCGGTGTACATCATGACTCGAGACAACATGCCTGAAGGGGACACTGGTGCAAGCGGTGCTGCTCGCGCTCAAAGTAATGGCGGCGAGACCGCCGGACCTCTGCGCATCAATATTGCTGCTCATGTTGCGACAAACTTTGAGGGCATCGTCGGCCGGGTTGACGACGGTGACGCACCAGGTGGAGGCGGACATCTTTGGAAGCTCGTGCGTACCTTCGATGATCCTGCGACGTGGACAGAACCACATGTTCGACAGTTGGCAAGNGACGGNATGGGNGGGCCTCGTTANCGAACNNCNGTCTTNTCAGACCAGTGGGAGTTGTACNACCTCGATGNNGACCCCGTCGAAATGGNGAACCGCTGGAACGATGACTCTGCANCAGGNGTGTTCNCAGTGATGAGNGANCGNCTCGATGNGGAACGTGAACGGTGTNTNCCTCCGCGGAACGCTCCGTGGCCGTACGTNACGAGCAACATCACGTCGNTTNNCAAGGTGCCNTTGCTCCCACCACGNCCAATGATCCAGCAGGCCNTCAAGACTCGAGTTCCGCAACANGTCAAGAAANGAATTGCGGAGCGNCGTTCAGGACCGCGACCTTCAATTCCACCGCCNGCTCGACTGGTGCGNCGCGNCTTGCAACGCGCGGGGCTACACCCNGAGATGTCGTCCGAGGTNNATGTTGATCTCACNGGCCGNNANGCGCTTGTCATCGCNACCAACCATGGCACTCTCGGGGTTGGACGNCCAACAGGTGTATTCGCAAGCGAACTCACGGTTCCGTATTACGAATTTGTGGATGCTGGCATGACCGTCACAGTTGCGAGCCCGCTCGGTGGCGAAATTCCCGTCGACCCCCTATCGCTGAAGCCTGCGCTGCGGACCTCTGCTGATGACCGCATGCTCGGTGACCCATCATTGAAGGCTGCGCTGACGTCGTCGCGTGCCGTCGGTGATCTCGATATTTCGCAATTTGACCTCATCTACTTTGCTGGCGGCTGGGGAGCTGCATTTGATCTCGGCACATCGCCAGTTATCGGCGAGCAAGTGACCAAGGCCAATGCCAACGGAGCCGTTCTCGGCGGGGTCTGTCANGGACCACTCGGGTTTTTGCAGGCGAAGAATCCCGATGGGTCCCCTCTTGTTGCGGGCCGCCGGCTAACCGCAGTTACCGACAAACAGGTGCAAGAGCTTGGGATTACTTCAACACCCCAACATCCCGAACGCGAATTACGTACTGCCGGAGCGATCTTTGAAAGCACACACCGTCGCCGTGACTTCCTTGCGAACCACTGGGTCGTTGATGGAAACATCGTTACCGGCCAGAACCAGAATGCTGCAGAAAAGGTGGCTCACCTCATGCTTGACGCAATCGGATGACGAACTGGAGTGAACTCACGGCCCGTGCCGGTCGAGCAGGGCACCACCTCGTTGCGTGGTTGATGTGGGATCCCGCTGCAATCGCCCGTTTCGAAGAACTTGGGGTTCCAAATGGCTCCGGTTGGCTAATTGCATGGCGGGTGGCTCCCCTTGGTGACATGAGTCCGGCTGCGGTCGCCGCAACGACCTACTCCATCCACCCCGATGTCATAGAGGTAGTGCTGAACCTTGTGCGTTCAGTAACAAGTTCCGAAGAGACCATGCGGGTGCTCGATGCATCAGTTGCCACCGGATTAGACGAGGTTGCTCCCGGGCTTGCAGCTGACCTTGCGCCTCTTTCCTCCGATCTTTGGAGGGGGGTCGATGCAGTCGGCGGCGAGTTCAGGCCGCTGTTTGCCGCGCATCGGGCAGAGCCACGACCATCTGATCCCGTACTCTCCGCGTGGCGAGCCGCAAACTGTTTACGCGAGTTAAGGGGTGATGTGCATTGGGCAGTCTGTGCTGCGCACGATCTAAATGCTGTCGAGGTTGGGCTGCTTCATTCAGCGATGGTCGATCGCGACGAGTATGGCGGTGAGGAATGGATTGCCCGCAGTCGTGGCTGGGGTGATGATGCAATCGCCCACGGCTGGGAACGACTCTCCCAAAAAGGCTTGGCTTTTCAGCGAGAGATCACCGATGAGGGACGGGCGGCCCGCCACGCAATTGAACAACAGACAGATGAACTCACCTCACCTGCGTGGAAAGCAGTTGGAGCAGATTCCGCGCGTCGCTTCTGTGAGGCGATAGAAGTTCATCAATCAGCGATTCTCCAGCGTGTCAACGACACCGCTGGGCAACGTTGGATGCCCGCAATTCGAACCACTCGAAACAGCTAACAACTCGAATGATATTTCGCCTGTAGTTGACCGCGACACTCCAAGCAACCAGACTCTGGACATGTCGACCAATCCGTTCCTTCGCGGAAATATGGCACCGGTTGATCGTGAACTCACCGAGTTTGATCTAAGGGTCTCAGGGCAACTACCCCCGGAACTCGATGGTGTCTACGTGCGTAATGGGCCAAACCCGGTCACTCCTCCCGACCCTGAGAAGTACCACTGGTTCACGGGCACGGGCATGGTGCACGGTATTCGGCTCGGAGACGGCAAGGCGCAGTGGTACCGCAATCGTTGGGTTCGAAGCGCCGATGTTGCCAAGGTGCTTGGCGAAGATGCTCCACCTAACCCATGGCCAGATAACCACATGAGTTTCTCAGCGAACACGAACATCGTTGCGCATGCGGGCCAGTTGTTGGCCTGTGTCGAAGCCGGTGCTCCCCCAGTTGAGATGGACTCCGAACTCAACACGCTTGCCATCTCAAACCTCAACGACACACTCCCTTACGCGTTCTCAGCTCACCCAAAGCGCGATCCACTATCGGGAGAGCTTCACGTGATGACGTACTGGTGGGGTTGGGGCAATCAGGTGCAATATCTCGTCGTCGGCACCGACGGCAAGGTGCGAGGTGCCCGAGACATTGAGCTTCCTGGCGGGCCAATGATTCACGACATTGCGATTACCGAGCGGTACGCACTCTTGTTTGACCTGCCGGTGCTGTTCGACCTCGATGCTGCGATGCGAGGCACGTCACTCCCCTATCGATGGTTCGCTGATTACGACGCTCGAGTCGGCCTCGTCCCACGAGACGACGGCCCGTGTGCTTCTGATGACATCACTTGGTTCTCGATCGACCCGTGCTACATCTTCCACCCGATGAACGCCTACGACGAGGTCGACGCTGAAGGAAATGTTCGAGTGGTGCTCGATGCTGTTCGGCACCCCAAGATGTTTGACCGAGAGCGCCGAGGGCCAAACGAAGGAGCACCTCGCCTTGACCGCTGGGAATTCGATCTACGCGCCGGAACCGCAACACAGCACACTCTCGATGACTACCCGCAGGAATTCCCGAGGGTTCGAGAAGACCTCGTGGGCCGCCCATATCGCTTTGGTTATTCGGCAGGCCTCGGATCGGGAATCGCGCAGGACACTCTGTGTCGTATCGATATGCATTCAGGCTCGGTCACTCGTCGCACTGACAACGACGAAATAGGTTACGGCGAACCGGTCTTCATTCCGCGTGAGAACTCAACCGCTGAAGACGATGGCTACGTGATGGCTCTTCGCCACAACCGATCAACCAACTTGTCTGACCTCTGTGTCTTCGACGCCGCGCAGATTGCCGATGACCCTGTCGCCGTAGTGCATCTGCCGGCCCGAGTGCCCAATGGATTTCACGGCAACTGGGTGTCGAGCTATGAACTGAACTGAGCCGCCGGAGGGTTAGCGCTCGAGAAGTCTTGGTAGGCCGATACGCACCGGCACCCCTGGCGAATAGAGCACGTGTGGTTCATCGTTCGGGTACGGAAGTCCCGCCGCGGCGACGACCCCCGCATCGAGCTCACTCACAGTTGCCGCGTGCAGCGGCCACGCCGGGTGATCAACGGGCGCCCACACCGGCCGACCACGAAACGGGTTGGCAACAAGCCCCCAGCGGGCGGTGAGAAATCGTGAGAGGTCATCATCTGCGACGGTTTCACCGACTGTCACCGACATTTCTGCTGACCGGTATCGGGTTGACGGCCATTTTCGCTGCACCGATGACATCACTCGATCACCAATTCGCACGTGCCGTACATCTCCCACGCAATACGGAATGCGATAGCCGAGTCGGGCAACAAGTGCCGGCAGCCAACGATCAATATCGAGCGACATGAACCACACTCCACGCTTGCTCCCCGCCCGAACGTAGGTGCGGACGTTCACCTCCGGAAACGAGCCGACATACGGCAACGGAGCCAACCCCGGGAAACCGAGTCCGTCCATGTGAAACGGGATCAGGCCAACCCACGCTGAGCCGTCAAACGTGTCAACTTCAACACCAGCGGGAAGTAGTTTCTGCACGACCGCGGGGTCGTAGCGCCAGTGACAAAAGACGATGTCGGTCCAGTGTTGCACCATGACGGCTTTCTTCACCGCGCCAACCGGTGGCTCAGAGGTATCAGGCGGATGGGGGGTCCAAAGTGACGGGTCAATAGTCATGGTCGTTCTCTTGTTGAACGTATCGAAGGGCCAATGGCTCGTACCACTGGAGCCCACATCATTCTCTTGTCTCAGTCCCGCACCGCTCTCAACGACCGTTTAGGTTCAGAGACATGCAGGAAGTGGTTGGCATCTACAACGCAGATGGCACGATTGGTGGCGAACTCTCTTACGCCCTCGCCAAGCTGGCTCGACGAGGTTCATGTGAACTCTGTGATGTCACTCACGGCTGGAACCCGCTTGGGAAACGCTCGTGGAAAGCCGCTGTCGAACAGTCTGATCTCAACTTGACGTTCATTCATCGAGATGAGGCGCTTCCAGAGCAACTTGCTGCGGCGGGTCAACTTCCGGCTGTCGTGATGTCAAGCGATGACGGATGGCGAGTCATTATGACGAGTTCAGAGTTTGCCGAGTTTAAGTCTGACCCCGGCGCACTCATCGCTGAAACCGAACGCAGAGCGGCCGATCATCTGTAAGCCTCGGCGTCGTCGATCAACGTCGATTCCACTGCTGGAATTTATGAAATCACCCATTCGAAGTGTGGGGCTCCCCAGTCGAGTCGCTGACTGACCGTTAGCGTTCGGGCTTCCATCGAAGCGAACCCTTCCCACAACGCATTCCAGCCGTCGAACACGGCAGCATCAACTGACGAGGGGTCGAATAGGCGCCACGAGTGAAGCCGAATATATTCGGCGTCGCCGATCTGAGCGACCTCACATCGATCTCCATGCCCGGCGAACAGGTGCCCAAGACGGATCCCAAGGCCGCCATCAACCCCGACCGCATTCATCACCGCGGAGTGAAATTGCATGCCGATCTGACGACCGACCACCGACGCAACCGCACGAGTGGTTCCCGGGCCTAGTTCCTCGGTCATTGCCGGAAGAATCGTATGGATGTAGTTCATTGCATAGTTGCGCTCAACTTTCGCTAAGCGAACGGGGTCCCACGAGGGAGTGGGCAAATCGGCAGCAGGCCCCGGCGGACGCTCCCCGGGACGGAACCTCACTCGGTCGTCGGGGTCAAGATCATGGTCTTCTTCGATGTAGTAGCCGACGAGGCCTGGTTGGCCATCGGTCGTTTGCGATGTCGCAACGAAGCCAAGGCGTGGATTGCCGAGACTGATGCCGTTGTGACCGTGCCATCCGCGAAGCATCGCCCTACTGAGCTCTGTTGGAATTCCGCACACCGCTGTACCATCGAAAATCCATCGTGGTGGCAGGTACCGCACCCATGACTTTGTTTCCGATTCAGGGACCCACTCCACGTGTACTCCACCGAGAGAGTTCGAGAGCACGTGATATTTCGCACAGGCAACTGCATCTGGTTCATCGGTGAGGCCAAGCTTTTCGAGCCCCGGCTTGAACGCTTCGAGATGCTGATTTCTAAAGGTTCGGAAGACGACGCGTGCCGCTGGTTCGACGCCGACTCGGGTCACCATTCCGAGCAACAGCCCGGTGAGAAACCGGTGATAGAGCTCGCCGAGCGCCGACCAGGCGGCTGGCGTGTCGTCTACGGTGCTCCATTCAACATCATTTACTGATTCCACAGACTCATTGTCGCAATCGGCCAACGATCGGAGAGAATTCTTCACTTCATGTCACGAAATGTTCCAAACTGATGACGTGCTCAACGAACATGCAAAGCAAGTAATCGAGTCGGCTCCGCTCGTACATATGGTGACGATTGATCCTGATGGCCGGCCTCAGATCAGTCTGGTCTGGGTGGGGTTAGACGGCGATCACATTCTGGTGGCCCATCAGGCAGAACGTCGCAAAGTGTTCAACCTTCGACGCGATGACCGCGTTGCTCTTTCGATGCTCGGCGGCGGCAAGGACGAACGTGGCCTTGAGACGTATCTCGTTATTCATGGCCGCGCAACGGTCACTCCTGGCGGCGCGCCCGACCTACTTCGGCCACTCGCCCGAAAGTACATGGGTCCTGATGTGGTCTTCCCTCCGGGTGACAACCCGCCTGAGGGGTTCATCACCCGGGTCTCAGTCGAACGAGTCGTTGGAATTGGCCCCTGGGGCACCGATTCGTAGCCAACCAACTTCGATTACAACACCTGAGAACCGTACATCTCGCCGAGTGGGTCGCTGATCAATTCAAGACGCTCGCCATCTGGGCCAGAGAAGTATAGAGACGAGCCGTCGACGTGAGCCGTCTCCACTCCGGCGGCCACAAGGCGGTCACGGGCGGCGTTCCACTCGCTTGGGGTCATCGAAATGGCAAGGTGATGATGCCCACCAAGAACTTCTTGGTAGTCACCGAGACCTAGTCCGGGCATGTCAAAAAAGGCGAGGCAGTTGCCATTACCGATGTCGAAAAAGAAGTGCGTGCTTCCTGCGTAGTCGCGATTCTCAAAGAGTTCGGTGAGCGGGAAGCCAAGAAGCCCTTGATAAAAGTTGATGGTCTGTTCAACATCTGAACACAGCAGAGCTTGGTGATGAACACCACGAGCCGTGCTTGCTGGACGATCTCCTGCGGCGGCGAGAAATCGGTTACGAAGGTCATTCCATTCTTCTGTGCGGTCAATCTGGCTGCCATGCCGGGCCTCTGTACTCACAGCCCTCAGTTTGCCAGCACGCAACGCTTAACGTCCCAACTATGCGCAACCCCATTCGATGTTCACGAGGTGGGAGACGCTTGGCGATGAGACCAGCAGAGGCCAGATTTCATCACGCTCGGAGCCTCACAACCATCGATCTCACAGGGAGCCTTGCGCTTCTCGCCGCGTTCGAGGCTTGACGGAGAAAAATTCGGGGAGCCGAGAGTTGTCCAGCGCTGCCAACCCTTCCATCGCATACGGACTTTGTGCTGCCATCTCCACCTCGGCACATCGCCAGATCCGTAACTCGCCCGCGGTGGGCGCAGTCTGCGGCGGCTCTCAGTGCCTGTGTCCATCCGGCGAATCTACCTGCCTGCCTCCCAATGTGCATTGGCAAGAAATGCAATTGGCCGTCAACGCTCAGCGATGAGGCGCCCGGGTACCAGCATTGTCAAGTGCAAGCGTTGGCTGGAAATAGTTGTTGATTATGAACGCGCACTGTCAGCGGACTTAGGAAGAAAGAGCAGAATCAATGCTCCGACTGCAGCTATCGCTCCTGCAATTATCTGTGCGAATAAGTAGCCAGAGGAGTCGATCAAAGCCCCAAGCGCTGGAGGTCCGATGAGGCCGCCTAGGCCATTCGCGGTGTAGAGGGCGCCTAGAACACCTCCCATACCCAAAGTCCCGAACAGGTGAGCGACGACTGCAGGAGAAATCGCAATGATCCCGCCGTAGGAAGTACCCAACAAAATTGAGAACACGATGAGACCTAAATAGGACGAGCCAACTGTCGCCCAGACCCCGAAGCTCACAGAGAGGCCTACTGAGGACAGCAAAAGGAGACGCTGCACCGGCATGCGTGCCCCAAGGATTCCTAACAGTAAGCGTCCCACAACTGACGAGATCCCTATTATTCCCAAGAGCACAGCGGCTGAACCTTCTACTGATTCTGACGAAACAAAGTCGGCCATGAATACAAATGCCATGAAGAGAGANCCTGACAGCAGGAACGATGAGCCATACANAATCCAGAAATCACTTCGTCCACGAACCGTTNTGCTNAGAGGTTCGGGGGCNANCCCTGAAGTCGGNGGGCGATGAGCAAGCACAGCNGAAAGCAAAAGCAACGCCGCCGATAGCGCGGCAAGTATTTGGTAGGCGGTTCTCCATCCGTATTCGCCAATNAGCCATTCTGAAAATGGGACGACGGCAAGNGTTCCGACGCCAATACCTGAAACTGCAACGCCGAGAGCGAGGGTTCTTTGACGTTCGAACCACCCGCCAACTCCGGCGACCATCGGAACGAAGCAGCACGCAACTCCAAACCCGACTCCTGCCCCATAGGTGACATAACCCATTTCAAGCGAGGACACTTTTGATGTGAGGAACAGACCCACAACCATCGCCGCGGACCCCATTAGCAACACTTTGCGTTGCCCGACGCGGTCAGCGAGACGGCCCGTTGCGAGACCGAGCACGAAGTAAGTGAAGGTCGTAATCGAAAAGAACATTGCTGTTTTCGAACGGTTTGTTCCGAACTCATCTGCCATTGGTCCGAAAAACTCACCGAAGCTGTACACAACTCCAAAGACGGTGAACAANGAGAGAAATGCTCCAGCGGCGACGCCCCAGGATCGCCGGGAGTCGATTGTAGATTCGCCTCTTTCCTGTTCTCCCAGCATGAAAAGAAACTATCTGGTCAAGGTTCACCGAAAATAGCCGAAAATTTTGCGACCTACGTGTGAGCCACATAGAGGGCCCAAAGTGGTGGAACTAGNTGGCGCAAAGGCCGAGGCTTACCAAACTCGTGTTGGTGAGGGCCCAGCGAAGTCGCTTTAGAAAAGGTATTTTGCTCGCCGTGCGCTATCTGGTGTGACCCTCGCTACTTCTTTGGTTGCTCGGCCTTCGGTGTTTTCCTCACCATAAAAANGCTCTGGGTGAATCGAAAAGGAGAAGTTGACCAAAGTCTCGACCCAGTATTTCTTCTGGATCTGCGCCTAGCCACTGGCTGATTACTGAGGCATAGATCGACCTAAAGTCAACCTCATGACGAAGGTCGCCTCGAGAATCGAGTCGCCGAAGTGATGGCTGAACTCCATGAAGCCCCCCTCGAACCCNGTCNCCTACCAGCATTACGAGNCCNGCAGTTCCATGGTCGGTGCCGGANTCATTTTGCGNTACTCGGCGGCCAAATTCACTGAAGATGAGAACAGCAGTGTTCTCTCGGACAGATGGGAGGAGGTTGGCAAAGAAATTACCAATAGCGATGTCTAATTCCCTGAGAAGAAACTCATGAGTGCCTTTTTGGCGATCGTGTGTGTCAAATCCTGGAAGTCCGGCGTGAACAATCTGCGTTCCGACGTTGAGGTTGAGTATGTCAGCAGCCACGAGAAGATCGTTTACAAATCCACCCGGCGCGCCAACCTCAGTCTCATAAATTGGAGACACTAAGTCGCCAGTTTCGGCAGTTAATCGCAGACTCTTGGCGACCTCAGATTGCAATGCACCATTGCCCGCCTGTGCCATTTCGAAACCGCGAAGAGCGTTCCAAGCAGGCTCCCACCCGTCTTCGCGCCAGGATCTGAAAAGACTTATTTGGCCATACGGCGGCAGGACGATACCGGACGACTTTGGACCGTGGAGAATTCTCGGGATTCCTGTGCGACCGATGGCCACCGTTCCGAACTGTCCAAGATCTGATCCATCTTTGAATCGGCCGAGCCAACCGGTGCCCGTCGCAAGATCTTCAGTGCCAGTCATCCACCGTGCCATTGATGAGAAGTGGCTTCGGTCATCGGCGGCGTGTCCAACTCCTCTGATGAGCGCNAANTTTCCTGAGTCGTAGAAGGACTTCAGNTTTGAAAGATTTGGNTGGAGNTANAGNCCCTCTCCNACNAGTTGGGCGTCACNTACAGGNACGGTTAAANGTGGCCTCTTGTCATGGTAAACGCCGTCATTCCAAGGGATAAGAGTATTTAGGTGGTCATTTCCACCATCTAGGGCAACCGTGACAAGAAATTTCTTGTCGTCTGCGAGCGGAGAAGCGATTGCACCTAGATGCTTTATAGAACCAGACAGCCCAAAGAGCCCCTCTAAAGCTCCCATGGACAACATCCCCTTTAAGAAGTGTCGTCGTTCCATACTCATTCGAGTGCTACTGATGCTTTCAGGAATGACGCTTCGCTCGCTCACGGTACGACTCAACTCATCAGACTTTTTGTTGGAGAATTTTCATTTTTGAACATTTGTGTCCCTAACGAACTTGAAATTCAGGGACTAACACTCCAAGTGTTCGGGCCTGCGAAGTCGCCCACCATGGTTTGTGCCGAGCTCTTCTAAACCAATCCGACAACACTTGACGCGTTCCGCCCGAGACCTCCTGCAATCCGTAAAAGTCCAAAATCCGCTCTACTGCCTCGTCGACACTTAAGTCCATCAAGTTCTCAAGGTCCTTCTCCACTGTTTCCCGCCAGTGCAGCTCGTGAGCGATTTTTCCCCGGGCAGCCATGGACGAGGTTGCGAGCCAATCGGTGCCTGAGCCCCAACCTGCCACACTCGGCGGATGAAAAGGCACCATGCCCATCGCCTCTAGGCGAGTCCAGTCAAGGGAAATTTCATGACCGCTCAAGCCTGTGTGCTTGAGGATAGAGACGACGTAATCGACGGGATCTTTCACCAACGCCCACCTCGATTCAAGCGACCAGAATTCATCGTGAAGCAATACTGATCGAACCAGAGCGGAGATTTCCATGCCACTGTCTGAGAATGCGGAGGAGACGTCTTCGACGAATCCGGAGGAGGGATCTGGGTTGCAAAAGTATTTACACATCAACTCTGCAAGTCGAAGCGAAGTTGCGTCGCGTTTGGCCCCGAGGACTAACTCCTTGATTGCATCTCTCTCAGAGGGGTTCTGTGCAATTCCGTTCCAATTCGCATTGATACCGAACAAATATTTCCTGCCGTGGTCGTGCGCTTCCGGTTCGTAAATGTAAGTCTCCTTCATTTGAGCAAAGTCAGAATATTCTTTTGGATCATCACCATTCGATACGTTTGTTAAATGACCAGTCCACGCACGGGTCATAGCTACCACGTCGCTCTCGGAGAAGTGACCGATCCCACACGTATACAGTTCCATCAACTCTCGGCTGAAATTTTCTTGCGGTGTCTCTACTTTGTTCGAACGGTTATCGAGCATCACGAGCATTGCGGGGTGAACTGCAGTTTCGCGAGTGAGTGAGTCGAAGTTAGCCATAGCAAGCCGACGGAACATCCGGATCTGATCCCACATGGCCACTTTGTCGCCCACTTCGACGATGTCGCAGGCGAAGTGATCGTGCCAAAAAAATGCGAGGCGTTCATAGATGGGTAAGTGGTCTGCTCTGGAGGGGCAAAAGCTCGGTGCTTTGACCGGATTAGGAAGCGTCGACATCCGGTCAATCCACCAAAGGATCATTTCGTCGGCAACGTTCGTGAATTCGTCAGTATTGAGAACCCATTCCGGCTGTCCAACGTCTGGTCCTTCTGGAACAACGTCGCCTTCTGAGAACCCGAGCACAATGTCGACGCATTCTCGACGGGTCTTCCCAGTAAGTCCCCGAATTTCTTGTGCCGACCCTCCGTAACCGACCCGACGTAAGAGATGAGCAGCATCGGGAGCTGTNACCTCGGTATCCGATGACATAAAAAGACATTAACCACCTGTCTTTCCGNCANCGAGATTCGTTGAGACGGACTGATGGGAGGACTCCCGAGTGAGGCGCTATCNAATTTCAGGANCNGTTAGTNGGTNATCAGACTTGAGGCTTGAAATTTCTGTTTCAAGATTTCCGTTTGCGTTTTGCGAGGACTTTTGTGCGATCGACGAACACCGGGTGAGCTGATCGATTTCGACGATGATCGCGAGACCCCCTTACCGCTCACACTCGAAGGTGGAGCAGCATCAAAAGTCTGCGAGAAGATCGTCGAGCGCTGCGAGTTCTTCGTCGATCGCGTCGAGTTCTGCGACTATGTTGTCTACTTCGGTGACTGCTTGTTCTTCCGTTTCTAGCGGGATGCTGTCTTGAAGGGGTGTTTCAATCTCGTTGAATNCGCTGNTGGGNTCCAAAANTTCTGATGAGTTGTCGCTGTGGTCGTCGACGTCTTCTAATTCTGCCAAAACGGTGTCGTGAGCTTCAGTGGTTGTTTCCGGTGCAAGTTGCGTTATGGCTGTGTCGTTGGCGTTGTTGCAGCCGACGGCAATGAGGGCTNCGAGACCGGCGGTGAGAGCAGTCGAGAGTTTCTTCATGATGTCACCTCAGCTGTTGCGATGTCCTNCGCCAGNCTGTCTGAGACTGATNCCTCGGTCTNTNGTTCATCTGCTTCTGGTTCTNGNGTGTNCTCGATGAGATCTTCCAGGATGCTANAGAGACGGCCAATTTCTTCCCGTTCAGCGTTGATGAGATCTCTGATTGCTCGGAGGTCTTCACGAGTTTCAGCTGTCTGTACTTGAGTTGCGATTCTGTAGAGGGATGCTTGCAGAGTCCGCGCTGCTGCGAGGGTTTCGTCGGTGGCGTCAACGCTTGCGTATTTGTCAAGTCTGTTGTTGATCCTTTCGATGAGGTTCGCAACTTGTGTTTTCGCCTCTTCAATCCGGTTGTTGCGTTCTTGTTCGACTACTTTGCG
>PBWL01000061.1 GCA_002727235.1 Acidimicrobiaceae bacterium | reverse complement strand
TTCCGAGACCGTGTCGTTGGCATGGCGGTTCGCTCGGCGACAGAGATGTCGAAGTACAACGAGAACTACGTCGGCGGCGACATCATAGGAGGGGCCGGATCGCCGTTGCAGACCGTCTTTCGACCACGTGTGAGCCCGAACCCGTACGCAACAGGAATCCCGGGCGTGTACCTGTGTTCGTCATCGACGCCACCTGGAGCGGGAGCGCACGGCATGTGTGGAGCAAACGCCGCTGATCGAGCACTCGCTCGGCGTATCTCTCGCTAAGTGAAAGAGCGGAACGGGAGGGATTTGAACCCCCGGACCCCGTAAGGTCTCTTGTTTTCAAGACAAGTGCATTAGGCCGCTCTGCCACCGTTCCGTCCCCCAATCTACCGTGTCGGCGGTAGCCCCACGACCGTCCCTCTGTAGACTTTGTCCTATTCGGAGAGGTGCCAGAGCGGCCGAATGGGGCGCCCTGCTAAGGCGTTGACCACGCGAGTGGTCCGTGGGTTCAAATCCCACCCTCTCCGCAAGGGACGTGCCGGGCCTTCGGGCTCGGCACGTGTTCTTTATGTGGACATTTTTGGCCGGCAACTGCGCTCGCATGGCGGTCGTTGTAGGTGGCGAGCAAGAGACTCTTTCCGGATTCGATGATGACGGCATGAACCGTGTTGTTAGTGGGTGAGCTATCTCTTCACGAATCATGATGAGAATTTTGCCATGCGACAGATCCATAATGTTGCGAAACGATGACAAACCGGTCAGACTTTCGTCATGTGGGGTCGGAATTCCTTTCCTCGTCGGCCAGACGAAAGTTCAGGCGATCACCGCAGGAGACAAAAATCGCGGGCAGATGAGTCTGCTGATTTTTGGAGCGAGTCTGTCTCTTGGGAGCCCAAATCACATGAGATTGATCCTGACGCTCCTACTCGACCAAGTGGACTCGACCGTGTCCTTCACAGCCAAACAGCCGAAGAGCTTCGCACCCGTTGGTCGCTGCCACGTATTGACCCTTTTGCAAGTCGTCTGTTGCTAATTCTGGCGGCGTTTGCGCTTGTCGCACCCGTTGCATGGTCTACCCGCCGAACAACAGAGTCCGTTTTGGCTCTCTCACGCAACCAGGCATCGACGGTTACCTCACAGTCATTTGACCTCACGAATAGTGACCTGAATGAACCTGGACGAATCACAGCAAGCGAATTGCCCGCAGTGGTGTCGCCATCGATGTCGGATAATTCAACGTTAGAGATCTCGACAGCGAGCCCGGCTGAGGGGGTGAATGCCGAGGTTGCCATGATGGAAAATGGAGAGACACGTGCAATCGCGCAAAGGACTGAGACGACATCGGCACCATCTACCCAGACTTGTGGCTCAACATACGCCGTTCGAGCTGGCGATTCTTGGTTATTGATCGCAGACCGGGCGTCGATCCCAGCCAAAACGCTGCTCGAGCGAAATGGAGCCACTGCTCGAGACGTGCTGTATCCCGGCGATGAATTGTGCTTACCTCCAGGAGTTCGTGTTGTTGTCCCGGCAACTACGGCTTCACCCTCCGCTACCTTGGCCCCCTCAGTAGCGGAGGCGCCGACGACAACCGCAGCGATTCCACCATCCCCTAGCACCGCAGAAGTTCAAAGCATTATCCGCGCCGTCTGGCCGGACGATCTTGAGGAACGTGCACTTGACATTGTTTGGAGGGAGAGTCGTTATCAGGCAGACGTTGACAATGGAATTTGCTGTGTTGGTCTATTTCAGATTTATTGGACAATTCATCGTGTTTGGCTCGGATCAGAAGGCGTAACATCACGCGAACAACTGTTTGATGCAGAAACCAACACGCGGGCTGCGCTCGCACTTTACGAACGGTCGCTTGCGCAACGAGGTGACGGTTGGCAACCGTGGTGTTTTGGCAAATACTTGGAAACAGCGGCGTGCGCAGGACTTTGACCTAAGGCCTCAGTTCGGTGGAGGCGGTGGCGGAGGCGGAGTGATGCCAGCACTACCGCCAGCGGCGTCAGCGCTGGTAGGTGGGCCGTATTCGTTGGCATCTGGAGTGCCCGGCTGGGCGAGCAAAACGATGATTNCAATGGCCCCGACAATGGGGATCANCGAAATCAGAAGCATCCACCCTGACTTTCCGGTGTCGTGAAGTCTTCGCACGCCGGCGGCAATGCCAGGAATGATTGCAGCAAGTCCGTAAAGACTTCCGATTATGTTTAGANCGNNTGTGGTGGCGCCACCGATCAGGATAAGGCCATAGCTCAGAATGANGTTGGCAAGATAAAACCACCAGAACTCNGGTCGNGTGTCACGTCCTTTGAAGTTTGCGTAGTTTTCGAGAAATCCGCGTTTCCAATAGGTGATGATCTGCATAGATCCTAAAGTACTCGTTTGTGAATTTGTGCAGGTGGATCGTCGTGGTATCAGTGCTACTCATGCGTAGACTTTGCCGTATAGCGCCAGTAGCTCAACGGATAGAGCATCTGACTACGGATCAGAAGGTTTGGGGTTCGAATCCCTACTGGCGCGCTGAGGAACCACAACGGTCACAAGCCTTGTGAGCTCCGTCATGAGGAGTTCATATCCTGAACAGCCAACGGCACAATCGACGCTTGCAAATAATCACAGTGGTAACTTTTGGCATGCGTCGTTTTCTTGTTATTGCAGCGGTTTTCGGAGTCATGCTGTCAAGCTTGGGTTCTCATGTTGCAGCGGAGACCAATCCAGATCCGTTGCAACGCCTGCGTTTCACCACGAACGTCACGTACGTGAACGGCTCTCATCCAAACCTTCAGGTTGGTGATGTGCTTATTTTTGAAATCGCGGTCCCGCAAGACCAGATGGTTCTCGCGTCAATGACAATGATGGACCCGCTGTGTGACGGCATTATCGATTGCAACGTCTATGAATACACCATTTCGGGCAACTGGCACGCTGAGTACCGTCGTAGCGGAGAAGAAGTTCATTCCGAAGATGGCACATTCGCCTCACTTGTCGTGCTTGAGGGCGGTGAATTAGACGGCATGATCGAGCCCGACAAGCTTTGGGTGTACGAGAACACGAATCGGCTCGATGAAGTATTCGAAATCGAAAATGGCGACGGCAGTTGGAATGGCGGTGGTCAGGGAATGTCGGACATGTTGTCCATGGCCGACAGAGATGATTTGTGGGACACAAGTCTCTTTATGAAACATTGGGGCACGTGGGGCACCTACCAGTACGACTACACGACGGCTGACGATTACGCACGCGTGTCAACTCCGGCAGGACTGAAATTTGATGCCAACGAGGGCGTCGGCGGTCCAGATCGAATTAGTGGAGACCCGGAAGAAGTTGTCACGGTGCCAGCCACCGAGCCCACAAGAGACGGATACCAATTCATCTCTTGGAACACAGCATCGGACGGTTCTGGAACGGCTTACGACCCAGGTGACTCTTTCACACTCGGGTCGAGCACAGACGTCGAAACGCTTTACGCACAATGGACAGACCAGGTACTCACAATTGTCGTACCTGAGACCTCTGTGCCGGAAACAACGGATGTTCCGGCCCCGTCGGANGTCACGCTTCCAGCCACCGGTTCATCAGGCGGGACAGTGAACCCAGTGCTGTTTGTGTTGGGTCTAGGTGGGCTTTTGATGTTGTTTGGCAGGCGTCGAACGCCTGATCGTCAATAACTACAAAGATCTTCANTCAGCGACGCGNNAAATGCCGGTGGCGNNCTNTTTTGCGTCGCCGGTAACNAAAAGGAGCNCNTTTGNGCNTAATCAGGCTGCAAAAACCAATNAGGAGANCCTGTTTCTTTGTANCGGTGGCTCTCNTTGGTGTTTCCTGCNNCAGTTCTGACTCANCGATNGCAACAGANGNATCTCCNGGTGNAAGTTCANCCACTTCCANNGTNNCNGNANCTGAGAAAGATGANGCGAGTTCNCCNTCGNCGNAGTNTNGANNCNCNAGATTCCAGTTACATCTTCGATCAGAACCAGTTACACACTTTCGAGTTACGACTCCCGCAAGCCTCACTTGATTTCTTGAACGCTGATCCGATGGCCGAGGAATATGTGGAGGGAGAACTTGTTTTTGAGGGTGAGACTGTTGGCCCAGTAGGGATCAGATACAAAGGGTCAGTTGGCAAGTGGGTGGGCTGTGTCGGCGAAGGAGAGATCTTCGCTGATGGAGGAGCCAAAGCTTGTACGAAACTGTCGATGAAAGTAAAAATCAATTGGGACGATCCTGATGCAGAATTTTTCGGTTTGCGAAAACTCCAGTTTCACTCACAGAACCTTGATCAAACGCTCATGCACGAACGCCTCGGATACTTGCTTTTCCGAGAAATGGGAGTTCCCGCCCCCCGGTCGGTTCACGCCCGCCTAGTCGTCAACGGCGAGTTCGTAGGNNTNTTNGCNNTAACGGAGCAAATAGANGGAAGGTTCNCCCGACACAANTTTGAAGACGGAACCGGAAATCTATACAAGGAAGTGTGGCCACTCCGATCAGATGCGGAACCGCGGTCGAATAGCGAGTTCTACGAGGGACTCAAAACGAACGAGGACGACAAGAACTTAGATATGAGCCAGATGATCCTGTTCGCACAACAGATCGCGACCGCAGATGATGGTCGCGAAGTAATGCGAAGGTGGATGGACATCGAGGAGATCATCTCGTACGCCGTAGTTGACCGAACGATACGCAACGATGATGGAGCCTTCCATTGGTACTGCAGTACCGACGAGGCCAACTATGGCAGCGACTGCGGAAACCACAATTTCTACTGGTACTCAAATCCATCGACAGGCAAAGTACACCTCATTCCGTGGGACCTAGATAATGCTTTCGAGAACATCCTTTTTGACGCAAACCCTGTAACTCCTATCGCCGATAAGTGGGGCGAAACTAGCAATGGCTGCAAAGGTTTCGCCTACGGAGAGTGGTACCTCCCTCAAAGGTCGGCTGCCTGCGACAAAATCACTTACATCTGGTCCACATTTGAAGAAGAATATGAACGGATACACAATGAGTTCCTCCAGGGTCCTTTCGCAAAGGAACAGGTTGACCTCTTACTGGATGCGTGGGAACAGCAGATTTCACCGGTGGTAAAAGAGGCAGCAGAAATCCACGATGACGCTCTTCGATTTGAAGACTGGCAAGAGGCCCTTGACGGATTCCGCCGGAGCCTTGGTCACGCTCGATCAATTAAATGATTTTCTGACGGATCAACGGGTACGAGATCTAGATCCCTAGTTGCGCGTTGCAGTTTTGAACCCTGCCCGAGGAGGTGCGGTTGAGTTGGCAAATTAAAAAAGAGATGCGGCTGACCAAGTTCCGTAAAGTAGCGATATGTCCTCACGAGTAACACCTTGGTCGAAGTTAGGCGGAGTTGTCGCTGCCGTTTCTCTCGCTCTGACTGCATGCGGAGGTTCATCCAATGAGGACATCGCCGAAACCAGTGGNAGGGGTGACAGTGCCGGAGCATCGAGTGATCGGATCGCGGACCTCCGCTCATCAGCCACCCTCGCAGAGGGCGCGTTTCAGGGCCTATCAACTGAAAATCAAGTATGCATGCTGAACGCTATTTCCGAAGACGATGACCTCGGCGATGCGCTGATCGCAGGTGACGAATCACCCCCCGTACAACTCGCGTTGATGCGAGTCTTGCTNGGGTGCGATAGCGAAGCNGCNATCAATTTGATTTCTGGNGGCGACAGTGGACTTGATGACTTCTCAGAGAAAGAGTTCACCTGTCTGGTTGATTCGATGATCGCCGATGACGAGGTTTTAGCAGACGCAGTGTCAGGATCAGGAGCGCTCATCGCCCAGGTGCTGCTCGAGTGTGCGCCTGAAGCAGCTGTCGCTGACCTTGCAGNCGAGCTCGGCATTACCTCTGAACAGGCGTCNTGTTTGATGACGAGCGAGNNCGGCATTGTTGAGCTCTTGATCTCAGGCGAACCGACAAGCGAAGAAGAGGCAATGGAGTTTCTTGAAGCGATCGTCGAGATTTCCGCAGAATGCGGCCTTGAGGACGTCTTCGGCCTTAGCGACATTTCTCCGGAAGTAGAGGCCAGCGATGATGTCACCGTCATTGATCAAGAAACCCTCGATAAGCAATACAGTCTCTGCGAAGAGGGCGATATGCAGGCTTGCGATGACCTGTATTTCAATGCCCCATTTGGTTCAGAAGAAGAAGCATTCGCCAAGACGTGTGGGAATACCTCTGAAACCGAGTTCGGTGGCAACTGCGCCAACATGAACTCCGACTATCGAAGCGACTGTGAAGCGGGTGACATGGAAGCCTGCGACCAATTGTTCTTNCTTTCAGACGTGGGTTCAGACGACGAAGACTTTGGACGAACATGCGGTGGCACTGCCGATGGGACAACAGCAGGGCTGTGTAGCGATCCTGATCAATAACCGGGGTACTGCATCTCCAATACGTNCGAACGATAAACGACTCGTCAGACTGACCCTGTGACAACAACCCAACACCCTGACCATCGTCAGGTTCCGGCATATCTGCCGGTGGTTGTTGTCGGAATTGTTGTCGTTCTGTTCGGGCTTGGCCCACCTCTGACCAAACTTGTCACGGCGCCGCCGTTGGTGGGCGGGGCGATGAGATTCCTGCTGTCGACCCCTCTGCTCTTCTTGTTATTGAAGGCTCGAGGCGGGCGAATGTCGTTCACTCTCCTTCGAACGACGATGTGGCCGGGCTTAGCGTTCGGAACAAACTTGNTGTTTGTNTTTGCCGCAGTTCAAGAGGCAACTGTGTCGGTGCTGTCGACGACCGTCGCCACCCAGCCTGCGTTGCTACTGCTGTTGGCCGGACCGATCTTTGGTGAGAAACCGCGGTTGCCTCAAGTGTTGTGGACTCTTGTCGGAGTCTCCGGAACCGCAATGGTGATTCTCAGCGCCCAGTCGGAGGTGCGAGCAAGCGCGCTTGGAGTGTTGTGGGCGGTNTTGGCACTCNTGACNTTCAGCGCGTACTGGGTGCTNACNCGGATNGCCCGCTCGAGCACCAATGTCGATCCGATCGAATGGATGTTCAGCGTCAACATCTGGGCGTTAATTGCTGCGATCCTCCCCATTCTCGCCACCGGATCAATTTCCGATTTCAACGAGTTCGGGGGCAAGGATTGGATCTGGATTTTGCTGATCGCGGTCTTTACCGGAGCAATGGGTCANGTGTTNATGAGCTGGGCTCATGCATACGTCGAAGCTGCCCGCTCGTCGTTGTACCTGCTCGGTATGCATGTTGTTGCGGTTGGTGCGGCATGGCCGATTCACGGTGAGACCCTCACNGCGTTGCAGATGTTGGGTGGAGTTGTGGTGTTGGGTGCAGTTGCGATGGTGATTCGGACGCCATCAGAGTCTGGGTAGTGATGTCAGCACGTGATCGGGTACGGAATCGATTGCCGTTGCACTTCGCAGTTCAACCACCGGCACGAGCTTGCCATGATTATCTCNGCGGCCGACTNACTACGATCGTGGTGTGCGTGATCCGTTAAATAGCCGCCTCGCCCCGTTTGGCACCACCATTTTCGCCACGATGTCGGCGTTGGCGGTTGAGACGGGAGCGATCAATCTCGGTCAAGGTTTCCCCGACACCGATGGACCTTCGGAAGTTCTCGATACAGCCGTGAACGCAATCAGGTCGGGTCAGAATCAGTATCCGCCGGGCATTGGAGTGCCAGAACTTCGGTATGCAGTCGCCGAACATCAGCAGCGGTTCTGGGGGCTTACATTCGACCCCGATACCGAGGTGCTCGTGACTGCAGGTGCAACCGAGGCGCTCGCTGGCGCACTGCTCGGCACTCTCGAACCGGGTGACGANGTTGTCGTCTTCGAGCCGATGTATGACTCGTATCAAGCGTGTATCGCACTGTCGGGAGCGAAGGTTGTTCCGGTGTTGCTACGACCAACCTCAGACGGATATCGCTTCGACGAAGACGAACTAAGGGCAGCGATCAGCCCTCAAACGAGATCGATTTTGTTGAACACCCCGCATAACCCGACCGGCAAAGTGTTCACTCGTGAAGAGATCACGTTCATCTCGTCACTNGCGATTGAGCACGACCTCATGGTGATTACTGATGAAGTTTACGAGCACCTCATTTTCGATGGTCGTGAGCACGTGTCGATGGCAGGACTACCCGGAATGCGTGAACGAACCCTCACCATTTCGTCGGGAGGAAAGACGTTCAACACGACGGGTTGGAAGATCGGTTGGGTCTGCGGGCCAAGAGAACTGCTTCGTGCTGCAATGAGTGCGAAGCAGTTCCTTACCTATGTAAACGGTGCCCCATTTCAGCCGGCCATTGCGGCCGGGCTTCGTCTCGGAGACGACTACTTCAACCAACTCGCAGCCGGGCTCGCCGACACCCGAGATCGTCTCGGAGCAGGCCTCCGTTCAGCTGGGTTCAACGTCTTTCCTTCGGAAGCGACGTATTTCACGACTGTTGACATCACCCCGCTACGACCCGATGGTGACGGTGTCGCCTTCTGCACCGAACTTCCCCACAAAATAGGCGTGGTGGCAATTCCGAACCAAGTGTTTTACGTCAACCCAGAGCACGGCCGAAATTTGGTGAGGTTTGCGTGTTGCAAACGACCAGAGGTGATTGACGAGGCAGTCGAGCGGCTTGTCACACTGGCGGCGTAAGCGACTTTCCCATCATCGCAACAACGATGCCGTAGGGCGTCGGGCGTTGCACGAGTTCGTCAAAGCCGAGCCGTTCATGGAACGAAAGCGACACATCGTTGCGCGGCTCAATATTCACCTCGAGACCAAACACCTCGGCGTCGGGCACCTCGAGTAACCCAAGTCGTTCCGTCTCGGAGTACAACGCTCGGCCTACCCCATGCCGATGGAATGACTCATCAACAACTACTCGATCAAGGTAAATGAACTGGTCGTAGTTCTCGGAGAACCATTGGTAATTCGAACTGTCATAGTCGAGACCATGCGTCATCGTGAGTGAGAACCCGGCGGGAGAACCATCGGCCCATGCGGTCAGCGCGATTGCCGAACGTTCGAATAGGTAGGTGAATCGCTCACCCCCAGCATCGCTCACAGCAGGCACGTGCTGTTGGTTGAGGGCGATGACCCACGGGAAATCATCGGGGGTCATCGAACGAACGTCAATTGCCATGATGTAAGTATGCGCGGGTCCAGTCTCGCCCTAACGAATGTTGCGCGCCCGCAGTGCATTGAGTTCGAACATCGTTCTAATCTCAGAGGGTGCTGTTCCAACGACGAACCGAAATGATCCGACCCGAGGAGGCGTTGCCAGGACGCGCCGAACCGATGNCTGTGGCTGAGNTNCACCCCGTACTCGGCACACCCCTGGTTGGGCCGTGGCCTGAAGGTCACGAAGTCATTTATTTTGCGATGGGATGCTTCTGGGGAGCTGATCGCATCATGTGGCAAATTCCAGGCGTGCATTCAACTGCGTGTGGCTACATGGGCGGGTGGACGCCGAACCCGACTTATGAAGAGACCTGCACGTCGCAAACCGGGCACACCGAAATCGTGATGGTGGTGCTTGACCCGAATGTCGCAGATATTGAGACACTGTTGGCGGCGTTCTGGGAGAACCACGACCCGACCACCGCAAACCGGCAAGGTAACGACATCGGCACGCAGTATCGGTCAGCGATTTATACGACGACCGCTGGTCAACTAGCGGCAGTGGAAGCATCCCGCGATCAATACCAGGCATCGCTGTCGCAATCGGGCTTCGGAACGATCACGACCCAAATTTGTGACGCAGCAGCAGCTGGCGACGGGGTGTTCTATTACGCCGAGGACTACCACCAGGGCTACCTCCACAAGTACCCCGCTGGATATTGCAATCACGGCTTCTGCCAGGTGGCCTACGCCACCTCATAACCGCGGCGTTAGTCGTCCGCCGTAAGTAGCTCTCCGGCGCGCAACTGACTTGCATATAGTCCGTCAGCTGCGACAAGTTCGTCGTGGGTTCCTTGCTCGGCGATGCCGGCGTTGTCAAGAACGATGATCCGGTCTGCTGACCGAACTGTCGATAGTCGGTGTGCAATCACGATCGCGGTTCGACCGGTGAGAGCGGCGGTGAGCGCGTCGTGCACCAGTGCTTCGTTTTCCATATCGAGGTGACTAGTTGCTTCATCCAAGATCATGATGCGAGGGTCTTTGAGAAGCAGCCGAGCAATCGCTAGTCGTTGCTTTTCTCCACCGCTCAGTCGATAACCACGTTCGCCAACCACGGTGTCGTATCCGTCGGGAAGCCGATCGATGGTGTCGTGAATTCGTGCAGCCTCGCATGCCGACACGAGGTCGCCTTCTGTTGCATCAGGATCGGCGAAGCGAAGGTTGTCTGCAATCGAGACGTGAAATAGGTGCGGGTCTTGAGCGACGACTCCGATTGCACCACGAAGCGACGGCAGGGTGAGATTGCGAATGTCGTGGCCGTCGATGGTGACCGAGCCAGCGGTGACGTCGTAGAGCCGCGGAATCAGTGAGACGAGCGTTGACTTGCCTGCCCCCGATGCACCAACAACTGCGACCGTCTCNCCGGGCNAGATTGAGAATGAGACGTCGCTGAGNATGTTGCGGTCGGGATCTGCTCCCGGGATGGAGCGTTGTTCCATTGAAGAGATTGCGTGCTCCTCAGCAGCCGGGTACCGGAAGGTCACTGAATTAAACGCAATCTCACCAGCGCTGTTCGTGAGATCAATTGCACCCGGCCGCTCGGTAATCGGTTCGGGTGCATCAAGCACTTCGAAGACTCGCTCAAACGACACCATCGACGTCATCAGATCAACTCGGGCGTTCGTGAGCCCGGTGAGTGGTTGGTAGACCCTCGTCACTAACGCTGCAAGTGCGACGAGTGTGCCGGCGGTGATCGAACCGCTCACCACCATCCAGGCGCCGATGCCGTAGATGGCCGCGGTTCCGATTGCACCGACGAGGCCAAGTGCGACGAAGAAGACCCGTCCCAACATTGCCGATGAGATACCCGCATCTCGTACTGCATTGGCTTGTGTGCTGAATGCGTTGAGTTCGCGCCNNTCGTCGCCGAACAACTTCACCAACATGGCACCTGCAACGTTGAATCGTTCGGTCATTTGGGTGTTCATCGCGGCGTTGTGTTGCATTTGACGACGAGAGATATCTTGCAGACGACGACCAACGCGACGTGCCGGAATGATGAATGTTGGGAGCACGATGAGTGACAACAGGGTGAGGCGCCACTCGAGGGCTGCCATCGTGGCCAGGGTGGTGACAAGCACGATTACGTTGCTAACGACTGAACCCAATGTGCTCGTCAACGCACTCTGTGCGCCAACAACATCGTTGCTGAGTCGCGAGGTAATTGCACCCGTTGGNGTGCGTGTGAAGAAGCCGACCGGGAGACGCTGAACNTTTNCNTAGAGCGCAATGCGGAGGTCGGCGATGAGTCCTTCGCCGACTCGAGCCGAACACCANCGCTGCAAGATCTGGAGTGCGGCATCNGCGAGTGCCGAGACGACNGCGGCGGTTGCGAGCCANACGATGAGGCGACGATCGCCCNGAGGAATTGCGTTGTCCAGAATTTCTCGAACGACGAGGGGCGGCACGAGAGCGAGCAGGGCGGCAACGAGAATCGCAACAAGAAACAGGATGATGATTGATCGGTATGGACGGGCGAAAGCCCAGACTCGCTTTGCCGTTCCGTCTTGAAGATGCACATNGCGGACCGCATCCGTATCTCTCGGCATCATGTGGTGAGGACCCATGCGCATGCCCTTATGTTAAGTACCCGTGGCGGAAGTGCATCACTGGCCTACCCTGAACTTATGACGCGTCGCCTGGTGCTCTACATGGCTATGACTGCCGTAGTCGCAGCATCGTGCGGTGCACCACAACCTGTGCGGTTGATGTCATCGGAGACAACGGTGAGTTCATCGCAGTCGGCGGCTAATGACTCAAATCAAATTTCGGGTGAAACAGCCGCTCCTCAACCACAACTCGAAGATGTGGTGGTGCCAGAACTCGAATGGACNCCTCTCGGTGCAGGCACCGACTCCGCTGAGCTCGANGTTCCTCTCGACTACAGCGATCCCGANGGTGAAACCATCACGCTGTATGTCGTTCGGCATTCAGCNCGNGATGAAGGCGGCCGCATCGGCTCTCTATTGGTNAACCCGGGTGGCCCAGGGTTCGGTGGTTCAGTGCTTGCGGCCCTTGCACCCCAGATTTATGACGATGCATTGCTNGACCGGTTTGACATTGTCGGATGGGACCCACGCGGCACCGGCCTCAGCACTCCNGCNATCGANTGCATCGACGATTACGACCCGTTTTTCGCAGAGATCGATATCACCCCTGAAACCGATGAGGAACGGCGAGCATTGGTTGCGGTTGCACAAGAGTTTGCCGATCGATGCGTGGGTACGAACGAGGGTGTGACAGAGCACGCAGGCACGAACAATTCGGCNCGAGACATGGATGTGTTGCGTCGTGCTCTTGGTGAAGAGACGATCAGTTACTTCGGGTTCTCCTATGGCAGCGAACTTGGTGCTACGTGGGCGACGCTGTTTCCCGACACTGTTCGAGCGGCGGTGCTTGACGGGGCAGCTGATCCGAACGCCGACAGCCTCGAGTCGTCATTGCAACAACTTGAGGGGTTCGAAGCCTCCCTCACCACGTTCCTGCAGCGTTGCAGCAGTGATGCCTCATGCAAGTTCCATAACGATGGAAACGCAGAGGCTGCATTTGAAGCGCTGATGANAAAGCTTGATGCNAACCCGGCACCAACATCAAGCGGTCGCCCGCCNACCAATCTTGCGGTCGCCATTNATGGTGTGATCGAAGCGATGTATTCAGATGCATATTGGCCAACTCTTGANGNNGCCCTTGCGGCGGCGGCGCTGGGTGATGGTTCAGGTCTTCTTGCGTTACATGACGCCTANTACCANCGTCAGCCNGANGGAACNTATGGAAATGAGCTTGAGGCATTTCAGACCATTAGTTGTGCTGATACTGCGGAACGCCTCAGTGTCGCCGAAGAAGATGCCCTTATTGATGAGTACCAGGCGGTGGCTCCTCGACTTATGCCCGAAGGCACATCTGGTCAGTACTTCTGCACGTTCTTCCCGGCGGCGCGTGACCCACGCATAGACATCACGGGTGTTGGCGCCGGGCCGATCGTTGTTATTGGCACCACAGGTGACCCTGCGACTCCGCTGTCATCAACTGAGTTGATGGCCGATGCGTTAGACGACGGCCGACTCGTTGTAGTTGAGGCCGATCAGCACACCGGGTACGGGGTGAACCGGTGCATCAATGAACTCGTCAACGACTACCTCATCGAACTTACGGCACCAGCTAACGACACGATGTGTCGCTAAGCGAAGCCTCAAGAGCGACCCTCAGTCCCCGATTGTCTGGCAGAAGGAGTGGGATTCGAACCCACGGAGGCCCGAAGACCTCAACGGCTTTCGAGGCCGTCCCATTCGTCCGCTCTGGCATCCTTCCGTCGATGGAGGCTATCGGCCAACGTGAGTCAGGGCGACCACTCTTGTGAACTCAGCGTCGTCGATCAGCAAAGAAGCGTTTCAGGAGCTGCGAGCTTTCCTCACTGCGAACCCCGGCGATCTGCGGTATTCGATGATTTAACACGCTGGAGTTGGTGAGATCAAAGCAACTCCCCGAGGCACCAGCTTTGGGGTCGTGCGCGCCGAAGACGAGCATGCCGAGCCGGCTGTTGACCATTGCGCCAGCGCACATCACACACGGCTCGAGGGTGACGACTAGTAGGCACTCCTCGAGGTGCCAGTTACCAATGACGTTTGCGGCGTCACGTAATGCAAGTACCTCAGCGTGGGAAGTCGGGTCGCCGGTTAACTCACGTTCGTTATGGCGAGCTGCGATCACACTGTGCCGATGGATGACAACGGCACCGATAGGAACGTCGCCATGAAACTCTGCTGCACGCGCTTCTTCAAGTGCGTGCGACATCCACGTGTCGAGTTCGGTAGCAGTGAAGTCACCGGGCGTGAGAACTCCCATAACGGCAGGCTACGTCGCTCATGATCTGACAGGGCCAGTTTGGGTGGCCTCCCATAGGATTCGACATGTGAACCCCTCCGCTCCTGTTGCCCCTCGGCAACGGATTCCCAAGCTCGCACCGAAGAGCATGTTCTACGGCTGGGTTGTTGTCGGGGTTGCAGTCATTGCAGTGTTGATGACAGCTGGAAGCCGCGCTGCGCCGGGAGCGCTTCTCGTCGACATGGAACGCTCAACCGGTTGGAGCACGTCAACGCTGTCGATTGCTGCGTCGATCAGTCTCGTGATGTACGGAGTGGGTGGACCGCTCGCTGCGTTCGTGATGTCGAGGATCGGTCTCCGGTCAACAACGGTGATGAGTTTGTTGCTCGCTGCGGTGTCGTTTTTGTTTAGCGCCCGAACTGAATCACTGTGGTCGTTTTACCTCTGGTTTGGCTTTGGAGCGGGTCTTGCGAGTGGACTTATCGCGAGCGTGCTTGGCGCAACGATTGCAAATCGTTGGTTCGTTGATCGTCGAGGGCTTGTCACCGGCATTTTTGGTGCGTCGACGAGTGCTGGGTTGTTGGTGTTCTTTCCGTTCTTTACTGCGTTGGCGGCGAACTCGGGTTGGCGTCGGTCACTCGAAATCGGCGCCGTACTGCTTGTAGCCACGGCAATTCCAGCGGCCTGGTTGATGCGTGATGCGCCGGCTGATGTTGGACTTGCGCCTTATGGCGGCACCCCAGAACCAACAAGGGCGCCTGATCGTGGGCTCTTCCGCCGCGCTTTGCGTCGACCTGAATTTTGGTTGCTGGCGGTGACGTTCATGGTGTGTGGGGTAACGAGCAACGGGCTTGTTGGCCAGCACTTCATTGCTCACGCAACTGAGCACGGATTCGCCGAGGTCACCGCAGCGAATTGGCTTGCAGTTATGGGGATGTTCAACTTTGTTGGCACGCTGGTTAGTGGCTGGCTTACCGATCGATATGACCCTCGCCGGTTGCTGTTCGCGTACTACTCGTTCCGAGGGATAAGCCTCTTTTTCTTGCCGGTCGTTCACGACAACGTGTCAATCGGTGTCTTTGCAGTTCTGTTCGGCCTCGACTACATCGCCACGATTCCGCCGACGATCATGCTGTGCGCCGAGGCGTTTGGCCGCCACAACGTGGGCGTCGTTTATGGCTGGGTGTTCGCAGCTCACCAGATTGGTGCAGCTCTCTCTGCATGGGGAGCGGCCGTCATACGAGAAGCCTCGGGTGACTATACGTGGGCATTCTCCGCCGGTGGAGGTATTGCTATCGCTGCGGGCATGCTGGCTACCATGATTCGGCGGCCAACAATTTCGACTCCGGCGTTAGCGAATTGACTCGCCGCACAACACAGGAGACTCGCCTGCCCGTTGATTACGGTGAAGACGTGTCGACACTGACCATCGAGCCATTCTTTGAAGGTCCCGCTGGCAGCGGCCAAGGCGGTTGGACAGCTCGGCAGTTTTCAGAACATCTTGACGGTCCGCACACGTTTGCTTTGCGACATCACGTGCCACTCGGTTTTGAGCTCAGCGTGGCGCATGGCGACACAGCGCAGTTGCTTCATGGTGATGTACCCATCATGGAGGCGACACCATGGGCCCCAGATGCGGTGACAACCGATCCAGTGTCGATTGAGGATGCTGCAGAGGCGCGCTCGAAGTTTGTGCCATTTCTGGATGACAACATTTCGATGACATGTTTCTCCTGCGGGATTCATCCAACATCAATGCAGGTGCATGGGGCTCATCTCGGTGATGGCCGCTATGCAACTGATTGGACGGTGCCTGATTGGGCAACATCTTCTCTCACTGCGTCTGCTGCGCTGTGGGCTGCGCTTGACTGCACCGCCGCGTTTTACGTGTGCGGAAGTGACGGTGAACGCATGGCGTTTACCGTCCAGTACGCCGTCGACCAGCGGCGGTCGGTCACTCCCGGAGAGCGAGTCGCCATTGTCGGATGGAACGGTGATTACGAGCCGGTATGGGACGGGCGCAAGCGTGGCGCAGCATCAGCGGCATTTGATGAGGATGGCGAAGTCATTGCGCTCGCAAGGTCATTTTGGGTCTCGGCCCCTGAGTAAGAAGTCTCTTTTTCGCTGAACACTGCAGCGATGAGATCGACCGGAGTAGAGGGCTGCAATGTTTATGACAAGAGGCTCTTCTGAGGGCGTATCACGATTTCCTCGATATTGAGTTCGGACGGTTGAAGAATGATGTATTCAACGGCATTCGCAATGTGCGTCACGTCGCCGATGCCGATAGCGAGGGCTTGTTGGATTTGGTCGATCTGATGTTGAGGTAGTCGCGAGTCGTCATCGAATTCCAATTCAGTGATTCCAGCCATTCCGGCAATGCCTTCGACCATTGTCCTGTCGACATTTCGGGTGAAGTTCGTTGCGAATACGCCTGGCATGACCGAGGTAACTCGTATTGGTTCGTCTTGCAGTTCTTTGCGAAGCGAGGAATTGATGCAGTTCACCGCATGTTTGGTGGCGCCATAGACGCCAGATTCGCGCTGGAGGGCTGCGACGGAGGAGATGTTGATGATGTTGCCTTGTGACGATGTGGAACGCATCGCCTTGATTGCGGCTTGACATCCCACTGCGAGGGCGAGGACGTTCGTTTCCAACATTGCCTTCCACATAGCCGGGTCACCATCGGCGATGGTGGCACCGACATCACCGAAGCCAGCGTTGTTGACCATTACATCGAGTCGGCCGGTGGATGCCGCTGCGGAGGCGACCCAGGATGACAGGGCTTCGAGATCGGCAACATCAAATGTTGCAACGTCCGCGGAACCTCCAGCTGATCGTATGAGATCCGCGGATTCGTCCATTGGGGAGCGATTGCGTCCCATCATGAATACGTGGGCGCCACTTGAACCGAGATGTTGGGCTATTGCTTGGCCAATTCCGCTTGAAGCGCCGGTGATGCAAATGGTTCTGTCGTTGAGATTGTTTGAGGTCGTCATCAGGGTCTCCAGTTATCTGACAAAAATGCCTTGGAATGTCAGACCTTAGACTGACATTTTTGCGCCAATCTGTCAAACTCGTGGGATGGCAGAGGCCTCGAGCACGAAGCGTCAGGAGCGTATTGACCACATTCTTCGGTCCGCGATTCCGGTATTTGCTCAGAATGGTTACCGGCGAACATCGATGCAATTGTTGGCTGAGGCATCGGGAATTTCTCGACCTGCTCTGTATCAATATTTTGCTGACCGGTCGGAACTTTTTTTGTCTGCGTTCCAACTCCTTCTCGACGAAAACACTGACGCCGCTCTCAACGCTCTGGTCGTCAACCGTTCGCTGGAATCTCAACTTGATGGGTATTTGCAGCGGCTAGTTGGTGATCCGTACGCAACATTGTCATCATCAAAGTTCGGTGATGAATTAATGGAAGTAAAAGGCGAACTTGGCGGCGCTGCTGTGATGACGGCAATGGGAAGGGCAGCGCAAGGGTTACACACCCATCTTTTAAAGATCCACAAGGTCGATGCGGAAACGGCCGGTCGCGCAGTCGATATTGTCACCCTTTCTGTGAGCGGACTCAAACAAGATCGACCGTCGGTCAAAATGTTCCGGGAGCGATTGACGTTTCTTGCTCAATCGACGGCGTTGTCATGCGCTCCCGCGCTGTAAGGGGTTGTCGGCGTTCAGCACACTGGTTCCATAGTTGGCTCAGAGATGTCGGCATTGTCACCGGTAGCTGAAGCTCCTCCACCGCTCGCCACATACGAACCTGCAGCAATCATTCGAAGAGTTTCTGAGTCGTACTTCGCAATGTGAGTTTCCCCGATGGTGACGATGTGATCACCGATCACGAGTGCCCGTGTCGTGCTGTTCCACCAACGACAATCTTCTGACGCTGGGTATTCGAGTTCGACCGGCTCTGCGAATGTCGCAAGGTCGTTCAACCTTGTAACGGTCACCGTTCCGTCGTAATCGGCGGTAGCAGTGAATTGACCTGCCGGCCACCACAGGAAAGCCTTGTGGTCGTATTCGGCTGCCGACGCCCCACCGATATCAACCTTGTCGAGGCGCAATGGATTCGA
>PBWL01000060.1 GCA_002727235.1 Acidimicrobiaceae bacterium | reverse complement strand
CCCCAGGTGAGTCGTCGGTCACCGTGAATGAAACAGTCCTCATTCGGAATGTGATCCGCAACGCGCTCCCAGATATCGGCGAAATTCCAGTTCCCCATGTTGTAACCCCCTGGTCTCGGCGACGCCCCCCGACGTCTGTCAACCGATCGCCCGAAGATTACCGCTCTAACATGACGCGGTCGAGATCGAGACGAGGGCGGCGCTCCCCGTAACCCGCCGGGTCGGGCACCCCGACGGTCATCACCATGGTGGAGACCAGTGAACTCCCTGCCAGCATTGCCGCATCGAGACCGGCAGCGTCGTAGCCCAACATTGGCCCACAACCCAATCCGAGAGCACGGATCGCCATCACGAGGTACCCAGATTGCAGCCATGTTTGGTGTCGAGCAGTTGCTTCACGCCGTTCATCATCGAGGAAGAACTCTCGAGCATTTGCGATGTGAGGAACGACTTCGGAGAGCGTGTCATGAAAGTTTGAATCTGCGCAGACCACGGTGATGAGCGGCGCTGCCTCAGCCTGTTCGCGGTTTGATCCACCGAGATGTTCGAGAACCTGGGCACGTGCGGCATCACTGCGAGCAATGATGAGCCGGAGCGGCTGGATGTTCATTGTCGTCGGGGCCCATTTCATCATCTCGTACAGGCTTTCGATCTGCGCGTCGGTCACCGGTTCGTCGAGAAATGTGCGTGCGGTGTGAGCGTCGACGAACAACTGAGCCACAGCATGATCGGCAAGGGGTGTTGTCATGTTCGACATTGTTGCCGTGCCTGATGTCAGAGCCGAAGTTGAAGAGAGAGCAACATTGTGCGGTCGGCGGCTCTCCTACTCGCACGATAAACCTTTCGCCTGCTACAACGACACTGTGCCGCTCATCTCGTTTCCGCAACGTTTATCTGATCTCGCTGACATATTGCCCGACCGGCCTGCGGTCGTCTGCAACGGAAAGTCAATATCTCGGTCTGGACTCGAACGCGCCGGAAATCGTCTTGCGAGAGACCTTGGCGACCGTGGAGTCGGTCACGGCGACTTCGTCACTGTGGCGCTTCCAAACTCAATTGATTGGTTCGTGACCTACGTCGCCGTGTGGAAGTTGGGCGCGACGCCTCAGCCGGTGTCGGCGAAACTGCCGCCACGAGAACTAGCCGCCATTGTTGAACTTGCCTCACCGAAAGTTGTCGTTGGCGTTGAACCTGGCAGCGACATGGCTGCGTTACTTCCGGAGGGCGTGCAGTGCTTGGGAAAGGGGTATGAACCATCTGCGGAGTACTCAGATGAGCCGCTTCCTGATGCCACTTCTCCTGCGTGGAAAGCGCCAACATCTGGCGGTTCAACCGGGCGACCGAAACTCATCGTTTCGGGTGATCCTGCGATTGTTGATACCGACGCAGGTCCGGCACTGTTGATGAGCCATGACGGATGTCTCGTCATGCCTGGGCCGCTATATCACAATGGTCCTGCGGTGTGGGCGTGTCAGGCGCTGCTCTGTGGTTCAACGGTCGTACTACTCGAACGTTTTGATGCCGAAGCCACGCTTGCCGCTATTGAGGATCACAGCGCAGATGTCGTCTACATGGTGCCAACGATGATGAAGCGCGTCCTTCGTCTCGATGACGAGGTTCGCTTCAACTACGACCTTTCAAGTCTGAGAGTGGTCTGGCACCTCGCCGAGCCGTGCCCTCAGTGGCTGAAGCAGGCTTGGATCGACTGGCTTGGGCCTGAACGCATCGTCGAGTTGTACGCCGGCACCGAAGCACAGGCGGTGACGATCATCACTGGCACCGAATGGCTTGAGCATCGAGGCTCGGTTGGTCGCGTCGACCAAGGCGAAATCAAAGTGTGCGACCCTGATGGCAACGAATTGCCCGCAGGTGAACAAGGCGAGGTGTGGATGCGGCCAACCAATCGAGATAGCCCGACGTACCTGTATCTCGGTGCTGAAGCAAAGCAACTCGATGGCGGTTGGGAGTCACTTGGTGATCTTGGATGGTTCGACGAAGACGGCTACCTCTATCTCGGCGACCGTCTCGCCGACATGATTCTGACCGGAGGGTCAAACGTGTATCCAGCAGAAGTGGAGTCAGCATTGCAGGAGCATCCCGACGTGAAATCAGTGGTGGTCATTGGCTTGCCCGATGATGACAAAGGGAGTTCTGTACACGCGATCGTTGAGGCCGACCCGAACGTGTTGAGCACCGAAGATCTGCTCACATTCGCGGCAGAACGTCTCGCAAAATACAAGTTGCCGCGGTCGGTTGAATATGTCGATGAGCCTCTTCGGGATGACGCAGGAAAAGTGCGGCGAAACGCCCTAAGAGCCGATCGGACTTCGTAACCAGGTCGACGCCTGCTTCGCTCAACACAAGAGCCCCATGTCGCAGCGATGGTCACGTGACATTGAGAGAGACGCCTTCACCCCGTTTACGAAGTCTGATCGACGTCGTACGCTTCCGTTGTGCCAAATGCTGTCCCCGATCTGCTCCGAGGCGCTTGGAGACGTGCGTCGATTGTGAACGACGACGGCACCAGCGACACTGACTCGCTCGTTGTGTGGCTGCAACTTGATTCGGCGATGGTCGACGTTCGGATTCCGGTCGACAGCGACGACCCGTTCACGTGCGAGGCCAGCACCGGCTACACCACCTGCACCTCGATCGAGACGGGTTGTGACGGCATTCGTCGGGCGACCGCAGAGTGGCACACCCGTGGGCCTGACGACATCGCCATCCATCCGGTATCGGCGTTTCCTGAGCCGGGCCTCCTCGAGTGGAACGATGATGGTTCAGTCATGATTGAGCGGGCGCCAAGTGGTGCCTACGTTGAGGAGTGGCACCGCCTACCCGGGTCGACAGAGCGCCTCATCGAGCGTCGAACTGATGTCAGTCACCGGGTGTATGTGGCCGGCGATCTCGCAGTAGTGGTGAACGATGATCGCAGTGACGCCAAGTCTCCATTCGATGTCGAGTTTGCAATCTGCGAACCGATTCGCAATGAATCAACATGGCGAATCGTGGCATCGACTCTGCCCGGTCGAATTGGAGAGGATGTCCGTGTCGGTATTTGATGAGCTCCAGGCGCACTCTGCGCTTTCGTTCGAGCAAGCACGAATGCTGCCCCTTGAGGCGTACTCGTCAGAGGAGGTTCTTGATGCCGAACTCGCAACGGTGTTTGCTGGCGATTGGCAGTGTGTCGCTCGAACGGCCGACCTGAGAGAGGCGGGCGACTATGTGTGTGCAGATCTGCCGGTCGTCGGCGGCGGGGTGCGGTCGATTGTGACCATTCGCGGCGAGGACTCAATCAGGGCCTTCGACAATGTTTGCGTCCACCGTGGCGCGCAGCTGCTCACCGGCTGCGGCAACGAGACTCGCATCACCTGCCCATATCACGCCTGGGCGTATCGTCACGACGGTTCGCTGATTGGCGGCCCCTACATGACTGAGAGCACCGAGGCTGACGGTGCTCCCTTTAACCCCGACCACCACCGTTTGCCTGAGATTCGGCTTGAGGTTTGGAACGGTTTCGTATTCGTCAACCTTGACCCGGATGCCGAACCTCTCGGGCCTCGCCTCGCTGGCCTTGACGACATTGTCGGGAAGTTCGCCATGGAGAGCTATGTGACCGTGCGCGATGAGGTCGATGTGTGGCCCACCAACTGGAAACTCCTCGTCGAGAACTTCATGGACGCGTATCACGTCTTCAAGGTGCACAAGGAGAGCTTTGGTGCCAATGGCGACAACACGGCGAATACCGAGATGTACCCGGGAACGCTCGACTGGGCCCACCATCGAGTGGTTGAGGCCGATGGCCCTAACCTCACCGCCGACGGCGACGACCGCCTTGATGGTGAGTGGCGCCGCACGATTGTGCTCGCAGCGATTTTTCCGGGTTTCGTGATCCAACTTCAGCCGGATTGGCTGTGGTTTCTCAGGATTACACCGATGGGTACTGATCAGGTTCGGATCGCCTGGCAGGTCGCTGTGGCTCCAACAACGCTTGCCGCAGCTGACGACCCTGATGAGCTTGTCGCCGATATCAACGCTCTCATCGACCAGGTCAACAGCGAGGATCACCCTGTGGTCGCCGAGATCCGCCGAAGTGTCGACCGACCACAGTTCGATCGAGCGCCGCTTTCGTACCTCGAACGCAACGTCTTTGACTTCGACCGCTACCTCACCACCCGCCTCAGCAGGTGACCGTCAGTCCGATCTGCTCGATCATTTCAAGTCGTTGCAAGCGGGAACGTCCTTCCACCGCTTGATAGCGGAATCGATGCTGCATCCCATGGGCTCTGCGATCGTGCCGAGCTTGAGCAGCGGCTTGAGCGGATTGCCGTCAACGGCTCGGGAGCCCGTCGAGGTCCGGGTCCGGTAGCGAGCCGAACGCGGCGCGAAGCGCATCACCCCAGCCGTCGGAGACGGCCATCCAATCCGGATTGGAAGCGTCGATACGGCGGGGCGCGGTGGCGTCGAGAGAATCGTTGGCATACCAGACAACATCGAGCGGAGCGCCGACGGAGAGATTGGCCTTGATAGTCGAGTCGAACGAGACCAGCAGCAGCTTCACCGCCTCGACGAAAGTCATCTCTGGATCGAAGGCCCGAACGAGGATTGGCTTGCCGTACTTCGTCTCCCCAATCTGGAGGAACGGGGTGTCCGCGCTCGCCTCGATGAAGTTGCCCTCGGGGTACACGAGAAACAGGCGCGGTGGCATTCCGACGATCTGACCGCCAACAATGAGGGTGGCATCGAAGGTTGACTCCGCCTCCTGACCCTCACCTCTGTGCCGGGCGATCGTAGAAGCGACCGTCTCACCGACCAACTCTGCGGTCCGGAACATCGTCGGAGTCTCAAGGATCGACGGCTCGCGATCAATGGGCGCCTTCGTGCGTTCGTCAAGGACCGACATAACCGCCTGCGTGGTGGCCAGATTGCCGGCGGACAGCACGGTGACGACTCGCTCCCCTGGCACAGTCCACTGGTGCATCTTGGTGAAGGTCGAGATGTTGTCAACGCCAGCGTTCGTGCGGGTATCGGACATGAAAATGAGGCCGTGGTCGAGTTTCATCCCAACGCCGTAGGTCATTGCTGGACACTTCCTTGTTCGGCGACCAAAACGTCGACCTCGAGTGTCTCGCCGCCAGTACCTCGACGCACACCTGAAATCGGGGCGGCGTCTTGGTAATCGAGACCGACAGCAAGCCGAACATAACGCTCATCAGGGGAGATCTGATTGGAGACGTCGAAACCGACCCAGCCGAGCCCATTTACCGACACCTCGGCCCAAGCGTGGCCAGCGTGCTCTTGACCGCCCTCGACAAATAGATATCCTGAGACGTATCGGGCTGGGTAGCCGAGCATGCGCGCTGCTGCGATGAAAACATGGGAGTGGTCTTGGCACACCCCGCTTCCCGCCTCGACGACAACATCGGCCGGCGTGTCGACCTCGGTGGTCCCCGGCTCGTAGTCGACGGCGTTGCAAACATCCGCAGAGAGCCCGTGGAGAATCTGGAGGTCGTTGGTGCCACGATCGACTGAGCGGACGAGGCGGCGAAGGTTAGGACCGGGCGCGGTGAGCTCGGTGGCACGCCGGTACAGCCATTGCGGGGTTTGGCTCTGGTCAGGTCCGACCACGCCGGCGGTGTCGGTGGTGACGACGGTNCCGGTGGCNACGACGACGGTCTCGGTAGCACCCGACTCGACCCGCACCAGTTCCACAATGTTGTGGTGATGGTCAGNGAATCGNACTTGGCGACGACCAGCGGCGATCNGAGTATCCCATGANTCGACCNTCTGNGAGGGCCCCGATTGCGGGATGAGCCGGAGCTCGTGGAGACCGTANGCCACCGGCTCGTCGTAGCGGTAGGTCGTGGTGTGGGTGATNGACAGCCGCATCAGCGATCNAACCTGTAGTCGTGCTCGATGGAGGTGCCCAGCTCGTGGCCAATGCAGATGCAGTCCGACAGGAACTCGTGGAGACCAGCTTCGATGATCTCGTCTATCGATCGGCCGACGAGGCGAAGCCGGAGTTCGTGGGATAGTTCGTGGCTGCGATGGTGCTGGCCGTCATCAGTGGCGAGGTGGGTTAGGTTTCGGTCAATGTACTCATAGCAAAACGACAACGATCGCGGCATCTGGCGATCGAGGATCAAAAAGTCGGCGATTCCCGACGCAGTGACGTTGGCGCCGTTTCGCCACCGAAACGCTCGCTCAGCCGACACACTGCGCAAGATTGTTTCCCACTGGGCGTTGTCAAGCCGTCCGCCAACGTCGAGCGGCGAAGGCAACAAGACGTAATACTTCACATCAAGGATGCGCGCGGTGTTGTCCGCCCGCTCGAGGAAGGTCCCGAGCCGTGAGAAGTTGTAGATGTCGTTGCGGAGCATCGTTCCGTGGAGCGCGCCACGAACGTAGGCACTCTCCTGGCGGATCAAGCTGAGCACCCGGGGTAGATCGCGCGTGGGAACCGGCCTCCGGAGCGCATCGGCCACGGCGAGCCAGGTGGCGTTGGTGGCCTCCCACACCTCTCGCGTCAACGCAGTACGGACCTCACGGGCGTTGTTGCGGGCGAGCTCGACAACCGAACGGACACTCGACGGATTGTGTTGGTCGCGCAACAAGAAGTCGATCACCGCACCCGGGTCAACGTCGTCGTGCCGCTCGAAGTAGTCCGCCCGTTGCCCAGCCGTCGACAGAACCGAATCCCACTCGTCATAGAGGTCCGACGAGCTCGTCAACGCAATACGCATCCCGGCTTCGAGCAACCGAGCGATGTTCTCGCTTCGCTCGAGATAGCGGAACATCCAGTACAGGCCGCCAGCCGTGCGACCCAGCATCAGTCGTCCACCACCCAGGTGTCCTTGGTGCCGCCGCCCTGGCTCGAGTTAACCACAAGGGAGTGCTTCTTCATGGCGACACGGGTGAGTCCACCCGGGCTGACCTGGACCCGGCCGGGCGCNACAAGGGCAAAGGGGCGGAGGTCNACATGGCGCGGCGCCAACCCCGCCCGGGTNAACACGGGCACCGTCGACAGGGCGATAGTGGGTTGACCGATGTAGTTCGCCGGTCGAGCCCGGAGCTTCTTGGTGAATTCCCGCAGCTCTCTCTTCGACGCAGCCGGTCCGACGAGCATCCCGTAACCGCCCGAACCGTGGACCTCCTTTACCACCAACTCGTCGAGGTGTTCGAGCACGTACCCCAGTGACTCCGGATCGGAGCAACGCCAGGTCGGGACATTGTCGAGGATCGGTTTTTCACCGGTGTAGAACTCGATGATCTCCGGCACATAGCTATAGATCGCCTTGTCATCAGCAATTCCCCCACCGGGGGCGTTGGCGATCGTGATCCCGCCGGCCCGGTAGACGTCCATGATCCCGGGCACCCCGAGCACCGAATCGGGACGAAAGGCCAGCGGATCAAGGTAGTCGTCGTCGACTCGTCGGTACAGAACATCGATCGGCAACGGCCCCCTAGTAGTCCTCATNGCGACGCGACCATCGACGATCTCGAGATCTCGGGCCTCGACCAATTCTGCACCCATCTGATCGGCCAGAAACGCATGCTCAAAATACGCCGAGTTGTGGATCCCGGGGGTGAGAACGGCGAGGACGGCGGATCCATCGGCGAAAGGTGGGGCCGACGCCTCGAGCGACGTGCGGAGATTGTGCGGATAGTCCCCAACCGGACGGACGCGATGCCCGGCGAACAACTCCGGGAACATCTGCATCATCGTCTCGCGGTTCTCGAGCATGTAGGAGACGCCGGATGGGGTTCGACAGTTGTCCTCTAGCACCATGAAGCGATCTTCATCGGTTCGGATGATGTCGACGCCGACGACGTGGGTGTAAACGCCACCCGGCGGCGAGTGCCCGAGCATCGCCGGCAAGAAGGTCGCGTTGTCAGCGACCAACTCGATCGGGATCCGCCCTGCTCGCAGAATCTCGCGTCGATGGTACACGTCGTGAAGGAAGGCGTTGAGCGCTCGAACTCGCTGCTGCACGCCGCGTTCGATCGTCGCCCACTCTGACGCTCCAAGGATGCGGGGGACGATGTCGAAGGGGATGAGCCGTTCCTCNGCGTCATGATCGCCGTAGACGTTAAAGGTGATGCCCGTGCGGCGAAAGACCCGTTCAGCCTCGGCGGTCTTCGCCAAAAGTCGCCGCGGCTCTTCGTTGGAGAACCAGTCCCCGTAGGCGCGATACGTCGCTCGGATATCTCCGCCCGATCCGTACATCTCGTCGAAGAACCCCTGCCGCGGCTCCATGCCCTAAACCTAACCGTGACCTGATGCAACAGCCCGGGACGAAACAGACCGGTAACCCAGCGTTCACACCTGCGATCGAGCGCCGCTTTCGTACCTCGAACGCATCGTCTTTGACTTCGATCGCTACCTCACCACCCGTCTCAGCAGGTGACCATCAGTCCAGACCGCGCGGCTCTTTCGCGCCGAGGGGAACAGTTCCCGCACGGGGCACCCAGCAGTCTCGGTAATGGTCCCTAGAGTCGGAAATCCTCTATCGACTGATGGGTTCACTTGTTCAAGTCGTCGCCCATTCAAAGTTCACCGCAATCCCGCCTGTACAGCAGCCACTTTTGTCCGTGACCAACGGCCGCTGCACGTTGTCGTCTTCTCCGAAGAAAAGCAGCACAGGTGGGACGAGTGGCGGTCGAATCAAGAGCCGTTTCCAAGCTTCGTTCGACCCTTGTTTACTCCGAACGAAGACCGCTGCTGGGTTGCTCACGCCGAACTCGGCGGAGCGCTCTACTGCCCAGTCATGAGCAACGAAAGCTACGTCGTACTTGAGCTCGTCCCCTAGCCACGCTTCATCCGACGTCTCCATACAAAATTGCCGCGCAGTAGGGTGAGTTGTCGATGGTGCGATCAGTCTTCGATCCGCAAAACGACCTCTCGATAGTGCCCGGGGCGGGACTTGAACCCGCACGGCTCTTTCGAGCCAGGGGGGTTTAAGCCCCCCGTGTCTGCCAATTCCACCACCCGGGCAACACCTCCACGATAGACCGGTGCGGCCGAATCGCGACCTACGCAACGCGTCGGTCTGTGGTGGCGCTTACATCGCATAACGGCTCAAGTTCTGCCCACAATGCGGCGCGAACACGATCGGCCTCAGGTGACATGAGCGAATGGACCGCGACAGCCCCCTCTACAAGGTCGGCGACCACAGCCGGCCAAGGACGATCTTTCATCCTCACGGCAACAACTGCAGAGGCACCAGCACCCTCGCCAGTACGCCTACGGATTGAACGATCGACGCCCACAATCCGCGGTGGTGATCGAAAGACCGGTACTGAGAGCCCCATCCGCTGCAATGTTGCTCCGATCACGCGAACTGCACTTGCAAAGTCAAGGGCAGTGGAGCGATCGGAAGAGTGGGCTGACGACATCGGACTTACCTTGCCTGAGGGGTGTAACAGCCACTCGCTAACGTCGCTCTTGTGGACAACGAGCAGACACCGAGTCGTCTCAACCCAACTCAGGAGCGCACGCTCGGTCTTCTTCGCCGCCCCTCCGAACCAGTGATATTCGATAGCGATCAGATCTCTTCATTTATCTCGGACTTCAGCGATGCATTCAATCACCTCTCCTCCCGAGTAACCGCACTCGATACCACACTGTTCATCAGTAAAGGCATGCTCACCTCGGTGCTCGGCTGCGAGGAGCATTTCCAAGAAAAAGAGGAGTTCAGGTGGAGTGTCCCCACTGCAATCGGCACCGTTGCCCACCGCGCAATCGAACTGCTCACGGGCTGGCGGGGAGCCCCGTATCCGGCAACTCTCGTCGACGAGTCGATTGCACGGCTCGGTGAAAAGCCAAACAGNCTCAGCGATTTTTTGAATGCAATGACCGAAGGCGACCACGCCGATCTTCGAAACGCAGCCACCGACCGGGTGGTGAAGTTCACCGAGAGCTTCCCTCCCCTGCAACAAAGTTTTATTCCAGTTGCCGAGTCATCGATTCGCTGGCCAGAAACTGGTCCGATTGTTCTCGGCGGAAAAAGCGATCTCACACTCGGGCGTGCTGAATACGGTGAAAGTCGAAAAGTCATCATCGATCTCAAAACCGGAGGGGCGTGGCCGAACCACATGGACGAACTCCGCTTTTATGCCTTGCTTGAGACCTTGCGAACTGGCATACCTCCCCGACTCATCGCAGGTTTCTATCTCGATNCTGGCCGNGCCGTNCCCGAGGAGGTCACTATTGAGACCCTCGGCTCAGCGATGCGGCGAACCCTCGACGGTATCGGCCGGGCCGTCGAACTCTTGGAGGGTCGCGCCGCCATTCGACGACCGCAATCGTCTTGTCGATGGTGTCCTCTCGCCAGCGATTGTGTTGACGGCACCACATGGCTCGAGGAGCAATCGGCTGACCGAGATTGATCGCACGCGAAAGAAATGCCGAGAGGGTCACCTCAGGTGTCTGGTTATGAGATCACTTTCACAGTTGCGCCAAAATCGAGATGGTCCCAGATCAACACTGCGTCGTCCGGTAGCGCCCTAATGCAGCCACTGGTATCTCCTCGAAGTTCGGAGGTCCCGACCGAGTCGAGCGGTTGGACGTACTCCCCACTCGGGTAGATCGGAACCGAGTGGAACCCGACCCGCGCACCTTGGAATTTGCCGTAGGTAAAGACAACAAAATGCGACATCTCTGAATATGAACCGGTCAAGATTGACGACGCCTCACGGCTCCGCTCAACGACCTCGTAGTCGCCCGGATCGGGCTGATCCCACGCCGACGTCACCGGGAACACATAGGAAATTGCGTCGCCAGCGCACAGCCACGCGCGTTGATACTCGCGGTCGATCACTGCACCATCGCCGAGACCCTCACATGTCGATTCATCAGGATCTGGGGAAGGNGGTTCGAGCCATAACTGCAGCAGCTCGAGGGTCTGTTGACCAGCAATTCCGTCAATGACTATCCCGAGCTTGGGGTCATGGTTGGCTTGGAANGTCCTTACCGCAATGCGAGTCTGTTCGTCGAACTCCGNGTCTGCAGTTTGCGTGAGCCACCCNCGATCNATGAGATGACGNTCAAGACAANGCACTTCTNCTGAGNTCACNCCGATTNNAAGGACTGATGACACAGTGCAGTCACCGGCAACGACAGGCANTGTNGTCGTCGTNGTCGAGACAGCAGTCGACGTTGTCGTCNGAGCNNATGNCGTCGTCGAGGTCGCTTCGCTCTCAACCACCGTGGTTGGAACANCNACGGCAGCNGGCNAANNTGAACAGCCACTAACTCCAACNACGCCAGCGACGAGCAACAACAACGGTGTTCGCATCGTATTGAAACGTAATCGCCCNGGTCGNTGCNATNCCGTCATNTCAGNGGCGAGCACANNANGTNACGGGGTCATNAAGGCAACGGGNATACCNAGCCCGGCCCNNGNCTTCACNGTCGAGATCCTNCGNCCCGGCTGCACNGCATCTNTNGGTTCACTCACAAGNTCNCCNGCNGNATGNANNAGNTCNTCAAATGANGGTGTNGCNATGACCAGCCCCCACAGCGACGTGCGCNAAACNTCAGCTCGTTCGACGACTTCGAGNATGACNCCANNCTCGCCNACACGATGGAANCCTTGACGGATNTTTCCGACCTCTCGCACTCGCTTCAGGGGGCACCCGGTTATCTCTGTCACCGCTTCACACGTGCGGTCAAGATTGTCGGTCATCAACACGACATGATCGATCAGAGAATCGGATGACTCAAGACCGTCTGGGATCGAAATGAATTCGGCGCATTCGATGCCGTCAAGATCAGCTCCCGACTGAACGCCGTCAAATGCAATCTCCAACGCTCCCGAAAGCAACTCCTCCGACGGCCAGATCAAAGTGGCGTTCGACGTGGAGGCCAGATATCCGACGGGAGAACCTTGAGGTGATAGTCCGGCAAGACCCCACACAGAAGGGGAACCGCCGATGGTGAGTTGAACAGGCTTCACCAAAACGCGTCAGCCACGACCCATGTTGGGTCGCTTCCCATGGTTCGCTTTTGAGCGACGCAGGCGAGCTTTGCGCTTCTTCGTCTTCTTTGACATAGGGTCAAAACTCTACGGCTGATCACGAGATCTCCCACCCCTCTTCTGTTCAAACCGCCCAAGACCATTCAGCTTCTGCCGAAACGCCGTGAGGTTTTTCAACGCAAATTCCATAGACGCTGGAATGAAATGAGTCCTGAAGGTGTTGTGAAAGGTGGCTACACACGCCAGCCGAACGGAGTTCTCATGTCGACAACTAATCTCACCCTCGACTCATTTGAGTCAACGGTCACAGCCGAGGGAATCACCATTGTCGACTTTTGGGCTGAATGGTGCGGTCCTTGCAAAATGTTTGGACCAATCTTTGAAGAAGCCTCTGAAGCGAATCCCGATGTCACATTTGCGAAAGTAGATACCGAAGCCGAACAAAAGCTTGCGGGCTCACTTGGCATCATGTCAATACCGACCGTGATGATCTTCAGAGACGGCATACAACTCTTCGCTCAGCCAGGGGCGCTCCCGAAAGGAGCTCTCGAAGATCTGCTTGGTCAGGTCCGCAACCTCGACATGGACGATATTCGTGCGCAACTCGCAGAGGAGAGCGACTCCCCAAGCGAGTAAGAGAGCGAGAAAGATCTGGCGGGGTTCCCCCCACCTCGCCCGGTGTCAAATCCCCCCACAGACACCGTATCGACGCCCGGGACAAGCATCCCCCCGCTTGTCCCGGGCGTTGCAATTTTTCAGCGGTTAAATTTCCGAGCGATAGCGTCTGTCACTCATGGAACGTTTCGGTCTCGTCGGTCTGCCTAATGCAGGCAAAAGTTCGCTCTACAACGCGCTCACCGGCGGCGGTGCGCTCGCTGCTCCATATGCCTTCGCAACAAAAGACCCCAATATTGGGGTTGCGAGAGTTCCCGACGACCGGCTCGACCGCCTTGCTGCGATGTCATCATCAAAAAATACGATTCATGCCGCGGTCGAAGTAGTCGACATCGGTGGCCTCGTCGAAGGAGCGAGCAAAGGTGAGGGGCTCGGCAACAAGTTTCTTGCGAACATTCGGGAAGTTGATGCCATCGTGTTTGTTCTCCGAGCATTCGCCGATGACGATGTTCCCGGACCATCAGATCCTCTCGAACACCTCCGAGTGGTCGAACTAGAGCTTGCCCTCGCCGACCTTGAGACAGTCGAAAAGCGACTTGCCGATGTTGAGCGACGATCAAAGCTTGACAAGGGGCTCGGTGATGAACTCGACGCACTGCGCGCAGCAAACGAAGCATTGTCAGATGGAAGGCCTCTGTACCGAGCCGGACTGTCCGACGGGATCCGCGAAACCCTCGAGCCGTATTTCCTTCTCACAAATCGCAGGGTGCTCGCTGTGGTCAACGTTGGCGAAAACGAACTCGACAACATTTCTGCCGAGGAGCAAAAGGTCGCCGAAGCATTCAACGACGCCGGCGACAATGTTGAAGTCATCGGTATGTGCGTTCAACTCGAGGCTGAAGCCGCAGCAATTTCAGACCCAGTAGAACGTGCAGAAATGCTCGACGGCCTTGGGCTTGGCGAGGGAGCTCTGTTCCGGATGGTGCGTTCGGCTTATCACCTTCTCGGCTTACGCACCTTTTTCACCACCGGAGATAAGGAGTCCCGCGCTTGGACTTTCCGCCAAGGTTCGACTGCACCGGAGTGCGCCGGACGAATTCACACCGATTTCCAACGGGGATTCATTCGAGCTGAGGTCATCGAATGGGAACAGCTCCTTGAACTCGGCTCATGGAATGCGGCAAGAGACGCAGGCAAACTCGGCTTAGAGGGAAAGGATTACATCGCCAGCGACGGCGATGTCATGGAATTCCGTT
>PBWL01000059.1 GCA_002727235.1 Acidimicrobiaceae bacterium | reverse complement strand
TCGTGATCGGCCTCATCGTCATGATCCGCATGGTCGTCATGATCATCGTGATCGGCCTCATCGTCATGATCCGCATGGTCNTCATGATCATCGTGNTCNGCCTCATCGTCATGATCCGCATGGTCGTCATGATCATCGTGGTCAGCCTCATCGTCATGATCCGCATGGTCGTCATGATCATCGTGATCATCATCTTCCTCAGAGGCCACGAGAGTTGCCAAAGAAACCATGGGCGTCACGCTTTCATCAACCGCATCCAGGGTTGCCAGAAGCCCCTCTTCTAAGAAGAGACCGTTGCGAACGACGAGGTCGGCGGCGGCGATGTCATCAGGTACCCGGATAGAAGGCTCCCACGAGTGAGGGTCGGCCCCCACGGGAATAATCGTTTCAACTTCCGCCCCGCATAGAGCGTTCGAAGTGACGTCGGCCCAAATCGAGGTGGTCGCAAGGGCGGTCAAGTCTGATGCTACTGAGTCGGAGCTTTCCGAAGTTTCCGCACTGGAGTCAGCGCTCGTCTCAACTTCGGCATCAACGTCCGTCGTTGCTTCTCCCCCACATGACGCTAGAAACAAACCTATTGCGGCAAAACCTGCGAGATACCGACGATTTCCTTGGACACGATTAAGAATCATTCTCATTATGGTAACTTGGCGCCATCAACATCGCAACCCAATCACCTCGCCTCGGGGGCGACCCCTCATTGGTTTCTCTGTCGGACATCTGCGTGCATCGACGCTCGACGATTTGTCTCGCTCCCTGCTCGCTGACGATTGCGCCAGGGAAGGTGCTCGCTCTCGTCGGAGCGAACGGCAGCGGCAAAACAACTCTTCTCCACGTGCTGGCTGGAATTCTCAAACCCACCGACGGCGTGATGAACGGATCTCCCCGGGCATCATTCGTTGCCCAAGACCAAACTCACCATGCGTGGATGCCTATTTCGGTCGATGAGGTGTTGAAAATGGGCCGCTATCGGGGGCTCCTCCACCGTCTTCGGGCGGAAGATCGCCGCGCTATCGATACCGCAGCCGAGCGACTCAAAATTTCGCACCTGCGCTCTCGTCGATTTAGTGAACTCTCGGGCGGTGAACGCCAACGGGTTATCGTTGCTCGAGCCATTGCCTCGGCAGCTGATCTCGTCCTACTCGACGAACCGATCACCGGGCTTGATCTCCCAAGTCAAGAGATCATTCTTCACGTCATCGCCGACGAAGCAGCACGAGGCGCGGCCGTCGTATTCTCGACCCACCACCTCGGAGAGGCACGCTGCGCAGACCGTGTCGTTCTTCTTGCGGGGTGCATTCTCGCCGATGGCACACCCGAAGAAGTGCTAACGCCAGTACTTCTCGCTGAGGCGTTCGGTGGAAGGGTGGTGAGCGACCACTCGACCACAATCGTTGTCGACGAGCACATCCATGACTCCGCTCACCATTTCGCAGCAGAACTGTCTGGTCACCTCGATCATCACGACCACAGCCAACACGACCACTCGCACTGAGATGATGCAATAACAGACTGGTGATGAATTCGCATGAACCTCGATAACTCTGGTCTCCACAATCTCATCGCCACAAAACTCGATGAGGTCGGGCAGATGTATACCCAAAAGCGGCGCGAACTTGTCGATGCGCTTTCACAGGCTGGGCCATGCACCCTTCCCGAGCTTCTTGAGTTCAGTGACGGCATTGCTCAAAGTTCTGCCTATCGCAATCTGACGGTTTTGGAAGAAATGGGAGTAGTCCGTCGCCTCGTTCACCATGGCGAATACGGTAGATGGGAACTATCAGAGGAACTCACCGGCCACCATCACCACCACCTCGTCTGCAATTCTTGTGACGTCGTCATCGACGTGGAGTTGCAAACTCACATCGAGCATCTGATGGATGAGGAATTCGAAAGGGCAGCAAAAGGATCAAAGTTCGCCGTCGACCGACACAACATCGACATTGTTGGAACATGCGCGAACTGTCAAGAAACAACGCAAGCATGATCACGATTCTTCAGCGGTAGAGAGCTACCGAGGGCGCTACACCAAACTAAACAGCGAGCCCTGGTCTCCGAGACGCTGACGACGAGCCGAGCCGCTCCACGGCACTTGATTGTCCATGAACGCCCATGATGTCCGGTGCTCGATTGACGGGCCCCAAGCGTGGAGACCTGCCTTATGTTGTGCGCACGGATATCCCTTGTTTGATGCGAACGACCAATGGACATGGTGATTGGCGAGTTCCCGCATATGTCGGTCGCGAGAAACCTTTGCAAGCACTGATGCTGCCGCAACGCTCGCACACTCACGATCAGCTTTCACTTGCATGACGATCTCGTCAACGAGAGGTGATACNAAGTCCCATCGACCATCGACGATCGCAACATCGACCGAGACTCCGAGTGAGCCGAACGCTCGCTCACACGCAAGGCGTTGTGCCTCCGACATGCCTAACTCATCGCACTCCTGCGCCGAAGCCCACCCTGTTGACCACGACGAACACGCCGCACCAATACCGTCAAAGACCCGCTCACGAACTCGCTCGGTGAGGGCTTTCGAATCTCGCATGCCATCAGGAAACTCACCGTTCACCACTTTCGGCCCAAGTACGGCCACACCGACAACGAGCGGGCCGGCCCATGAACCTTTACCCACCTCGTCCACGCCCGCAACAACAAGACCATCGTTGATATAGGGCGACTCGAGATGAAGGCCCGGGCCAGCGCTCAAGCGTTGAGCGGTCATGCAAGAACGATGCCGGCTGCTCCGGCCTCTACTTCACCGACTCGCCAGAACCCGTCGTTCATGAGATCGCTCGCAAGGTCGGGCTCTACGGCAGCCAAGAGCCCACCGGAGGTNTGTGGATCAAAACACACCGCCGCCAACGCATCGTCAGAAGANGTTTCGAGATGCCCNGCNACATATTCGCGATTGCGCGGATCTCCNCCCGTTCGAACACCGTCTTCNGCAACTNGNAGAACACCGGGATACATCTGCANNCCACTCNTGTCGACNACAAGNCGAACNCCNGAGCGNTGAGCAACCTCCCAACCATGTCCTGCNAGGCCNTAACCGGNGACGTCGGTNACAGCATGCACNGAGGGCCCCGCNGCGACAAGCAGTTCAGATGCTCGCCGATTCACGGTGCGCATACCAGCGATTGCCGCTGCTTGTTCATCGGCTGAGCCCGCAGCAAGCGAGAGGCCCGTGCCGAGTGGCTTTGACAGCACAACGACGTCACCCGGCTGCGCACCCGACTTCCGCAAGACACGGTCAGGGTGCACCACCCCTTGCACAGCAAGCCCGTAAATCGGCTCAGGGTTTCTAATCGTGTGCCCACCTGCGACTGTGCCACCTGCCTCTGCTACCACCTCTGCACCGGCAGCGAAGATTGCAGCTATTGCTTCGCGGGGAAACTCCTCGGGAAATGCCGCAACGTTGATCGCCATCACCACCGAGGCACCCATCGCAAACACGTCGCTACACGCGTTAGCAGCTGCGATTGCACCAAAATCTGCCGGGTCGTTGACAAGCGGTGGAAAGAAATCGGTTGTCGACACCATCGCAACGTCATCACTCACTCGATACACCGCCGCATCATCGAATGGAGCGAGGCCCACGACTAACGACGGATCTGAAGATGTCGGAAGGTCTGACACTAAATCTGCAAGGAGCGAAGCTCCCCACTTCGCCGCACAGCCCCCACACGATGTCCACTCCGTCAATCGAAGGGCACTGAGATCAAGAGGTGTGCTCATAGTGCGATCTTACGTCTCGCTGACCTCGGCGGTGTGAGCGAGCAACGCCTCGCCTTTGGCCTCGCGTGATTGCCAATTCTCATCAAGAACTGGGCATCGCAGGGTGAGGGCGTCATCTTCGACCTCCCAGACGATCGCCGGACGAAGCCCATGCCATCTGATGGCGTACGACACCGTCGCCGTTGCCGACCCGGGAAGGTGAAATACCTCGATTGGTTGCAACGACCAATCAGATGAAATTCCGGCTGCGAGTATGTCTGCACTATCGCCAACCGGAGCCACGAGTTGCTCCTCGAACTGGCGAACGGCAGTGGCCAAAGTGTCGTTGCGTTCAGCGGTGACCGCTGCACTTCGTTCTCGAATCTCGCGCACGTCATCAGCTGCGCGCAGTTCGTCAGCTCGACGGAGAACGCGTTCGGCTGCGTCGAGAGCCACCTTGAGCCCAGGGAGTTGTTGCCGGGCTACCGACTCCGCGGCAAGGGCAACGTCGTCGATCAGCAATTCGGGCCGCTCCCCCATCCGACAGAGCTGATCCCACTCAAGAAGTGCAGTGACCGGGTCGTCATCACCATCAGCAAGATCACCAAGAAGCCATGCGCATCGCGCCGCAGTTACCGATTCTGCCAATGAAGATCCTGATGCGCCCGGTGGAAGTTCAAACCGGCCAGCTCGGTCAACGATTGACTTCCAGCCAGCCACTACCGATTCGGGCGAGGGCACCCCTTCAAACCATGAACTATCGGCAGAAACACCGTGACCTGTCAGCGCAACACGAGTATGTGAATGATGACCGAGAGAGATGGTGACGGCATCGGCGCCCAGGTCGGCGCCAGCGACTGAACCCACGGCGGCCGTTGATTCGATGAGGACGTCACCTCGATCGATGCCGATCGCTACCGGTAACGGCGAGTCGTTGTAATAGTCAACGATGACCATGCCACCTCGGTGAGCCGTGGCATACACCGTCTGCACGATGTCGCCATTGGGCACTCTCATTCGAGTTTCGACGACCGGAGTACCCTCGAGGCGGCTTCGGCGCACGCCTGGGTCACTCGTCGCATGATGCCATCGGTCCTCGGCAGCGACGTGAAATCCGAGAGTTCGCCTGTCATCGGAAACGAGCAGAGTCCCATCCGTCGACATCTCTGCCCACCACGACATTCCAGCCACTCCCAGAGTGACTGGTCCGGCAAGAAACTGACGAAGAATCTCCACCCCTCCAGTCAACCGGCTCTTCAGCATGCGGACACCGTCACGATCGCCTTACGCTGGAGGAATGTCGGACGTTGTCGACGAACGTGCACTCACCATCGCGCTACCCATACGCTCGTTTTCCGGCGGCAAAGAACGCCTCTCATCGAGATTGTCATCTCATCAACGGCGTTCACTCGCGCACCAGATGTGCACCAACCTGCTTGAGGCGGTCCGGTCGTTTCACGTCATCGTTGTCACCAATGATGCAGAGGTTGAGCAATGGGCTGAGCAACAACACGTTGATGTGGTGAATCCCGACGCAGTGGGTCTCAACGTCGCCGCCGATGCAGCTCGGGCGTGGGCACGAGATCATCATCGAGAGCAAATCATGATTGTCCACTCGGATGTGCCTCGGCCAGAGGCCCTTCCGCTGGTGTGCGCCTTAGAGGGCATCACCATCGTTCCCGACCACCAGCGAAACGGCACAAATGTGTTCTCACTCCCGGTACATGCAGATATTGAGTTCTCGTACGGAGAGGGCTCATTTCAACGTCACGTCACACGCGCGTCCGCAGCGGCCCGGCAGACACCGTGCAAACTTCACATCGTGCGCCATCACCAACTGGGGCTCGATATCGACACCCCGAATGATCTCGCTCATCCTCTCGCCGCACCCGCCACAAAGGAATTTCTCTCATGAACGCGAACGATCCGGGTCAACCACCTATTTCTCACCAACACGGCGTTAAGAGCTTTAATCTCGAGGCACCACGCATCGCCCTAGCGATAGGCGCCCACCCCGACGATGTTGAATTTGGCTGCGGCGGGACCCTCGCCAAGTGGTCTCAACTCGGATGCGAAATTCACCATTACGTGATGACAGATGGATCGAAGGGCACGTGGGATCCAACGGCCGACACCACAGTGCTTGTCGAACGCCGGCGTGCTGAGCAGGTCGATGCTCACCTGCGCCTCGGCGGCAGCGGTGATGGCCATGTGCATTGGCTTGGCAGGGTTGACGGTGAACTCGAGTCAAATGTTGCAGGTCGCTCAGAGATCGCTCGAGTGATCCGAACCGTCCAACCCGATGTAGTGCTCACCCATGACCCATGGAAGCGCTATCGGCTGCATCCCGATCATCGGGAAACCGGCCGACTTGTCTGCGATGCCATTGTTGCGGCCCGCGACCCACACTTTTTTCCCGAACATGGCTTGCAACCGCATCGACCCCAACAACTCTTGCTCTGGGAAGCCGATGAGGTCAATCACATCGAAGACGTCACCGTTTCGTTGGCGACGAAGCTCGCTGCTCTCGAAGCTCACGTCAGCCAATTTGAGTCAACAATGAAAGCCGTTGACGAGGAGGGTCTCAAGGATTTCCGCAACCGGATGACCTCTCGGATGGCTGAAATCGCCGAACCGTTCGGACTACAGGCGGCCGAGGCGTTTCATCTCATGAGCAACCTGTGACGGACGCGAAACTGGCGGGGTTGATGACCCCGCCAGTTCGTATTGCGTTATTACGTGAAGAGCGTTAGCGCTTCTTCGCAGCAGCCTTCTTGGCCGGAGCCTTCTTCGCTGCTTTCTTAGGAGCTGCCTTCTTCGCAGCAGCCTTCTTGGCCGGAGCCTTC
>PBWL01000058.1 GCA_002727235.1 Acidimicrobiaceae bacterium | reverse complement strand
AAGCGCAACAACGAGAGCGACGAAGTGCGCATCACATCGGGCAACTATGCCGCAGTTGATGCGTATGAACCGGGCTCTGTTGCGAAAGTGATCACGATTGCAGCTGGTCTGGAAACTGGTGTCGTTGGCCCAAATACTGTTTTCAACGTGCCATGGCGAGCTCAATATGGGGACGACCTACTTCGTGACTCCCACGAACATCCCGACAAAGACATGACGGTTCGGCAGATTCTTGTCGAATCATCAAACATCGGCACCATCAAAGTGCAAGAGGAAGTCCAATTACGCCGTCACTGGGATTTCATGCGAGCTTTCGGCCTTGGCGAGCGAACCGCCCTCGACTTCCCGAACGAATCGGCCGGAATTTTCAAAGAGTGGAATGATCTCCACGGATCAGAGAAGTACACCGTCTCTTATGGGCAAGGCCTCGCAAGCACCCCAATTCAACTTGTTTCTGCTGTGAACGTAATTGCTAACGACGGCTTGTACGTCGCTCCGAAATTGGTGCGAGGGTTCGTCGGTAAGGACGGAGATATCAGGCCAACACCACCATCAGCCACACAGGAGGTCATCTCACCTAACACCGCTGAGGTCATGCAATCGATCATGACCGACGTTGTTTGCTCGGGTACTGCGACACGCGCTCAGGCCACATCATTTATAGTCGCCGGAAAGACTGGAACTGGTTTGAAAGCGCAAACTAACGGTGGATACGAGGATGAATTTGGAGTCCGCTCGTACTACGCAAGTTTTGTTGGGTTTTTCCCCGCTGAGGATCCACAGATAACCGTTCTCATTAGTATCGACGAACCTCCAGCAGGGACGCTGAACCGTTATGGCGGAACTGCTGCAGCGCCGGTCTTTGCCCGGCTTGTCCCGAGCATTGCACACGAAGTGGGAATCCAGCCGACTCACAACGGAGCGGCGTGCGCCGAGTGATGTTGTGATGCCGCAACATGAGACGCTGGTCATTGACGACGCCCTCATTAACGATCTTTCACAACGATTGGATGTCGAGGTCCGAATATCGCCAGAAACGGCCCGAGTCCAAATCAGCACATTGATCATGGACTCGCGCAGTATTACTGAGGGCTGCCTTTTTGCATGCGTCGTCGGCCAAAATTTTGACGGGCACGGGTTTGCTCGGGAGGCAATTGAGCGCGGTGCAGCTGCGCTCCTTGTCGATCGAGAGTTGCCTTTCACCACGCCGCAGATCATTGCTGATGATGTTCGGTCGGTACTCGGAGAATTATCTGCGTTGGTTTACGGAAGGCCGTCAGATGCGATGAAAGTGATCGGGGTAACTGGCACCAACGGGAAAACCACGGTCGCTCAGATGCTTGCTGCTGTTTTCAACGCCGGTGGACAGAAGTCAGCGGTGATCGGAACTCTTGAAGGAGACATGACAACTCCAGAAGCACCATTGCTGCAGCGGAGATTGCGTGAGCTCCACGAAGACGGAGTTTCGGTGGTGGCCATGGAAGTGTCATCACATTCGCTTGTCCAACACCGTGTAAAAGGGACAGCATTTGCGGCTGCAGTTTTCACTAACTTGGGGCGGGATCACCTTGATCTCCACGGCACTCAAGAGGAATATTTCAGAGCGAAATCACTGCTGTTTACTTCTCACGGTGTGGCACAAATGATCATTAATGACGATGATGTCCACGGACGTCTGCTCGGCGATCTTTCCTCTGATATTGGTGATGTGTGTCGCTTCTCAATGTCCGATATCGAGAATCTTCAGATGGCGATGGGCGGCTCTGCATTCGTTCTCGACGGAAGCTCATTCCGTGTTCATCTTCCGGGCCGCCAAAACGTTGAAAACGCTCTCGCGGTGATTACGTGTGCTCGTGCAGTTGGGGTAACCGATGAGGTCATTGCCGATGGGCTCGAGTCTGTGCAGACGGTCCCCGGCCGAATGCAGATGGTCTCTCATGACGAGATCGATGCAGTGGTCGACTTCGCTCACACCCCAGAGGCCCTCGAAGCGCTTCTTCGCACGTGCCGTGAGATCGCGCCATTGCGCAGATTGGTCGTGGTGTTCGGTTGTGGGGGAGGGCGGGACCGCTCGAAGCGTCCTGAGATGGCAGCGGTTGCCGGGAAGTGTGCCGACGCAGTCATCGTGACGTCCGATAATCCGCGCAACGAAGATCCCGAAGAGATCATTGCTGAGATTTGTCGTGGCTTCTCTGATGCGACCACAGCAGAGTGGAGCACAGAGGTCGATCGAGCGGTGGCAATCCGCCAGGCGATCGTGGATGCCAAGGCTGGCGACATCGTGATCATTGCTGGCAAGGGGCACGAGCGCTACCAAGAATTCGCATCAGGAAAAGTTGAATTTGANGACATTGCCCACATTCGAGCAGCGACGGAGGCACGCCGATGATCGCCATCATGCTCGCAGGGGCTGTCGCTGCGTTGTGTTCTCTGCTCGGCACACGCTTTCTCATTCAGTGGTTCTCCACTCGAGGCCAAGGGCAGCCAATACTCGGTAAGGAAGATCTCGGACCCGAGCACCACATGGGCAAACAAGGAACGCCAACGATGGGTGGTCTCGCCATCGTTGCCTCCGCACTCATCGGGTGGCTTGTCGCCCACACGAGAGACATAGCGTTTTCCGACCAGGCAATGATCGTCTGGGTTGGCATTCTCGGCATGTCATTTATGGGTTTCCTCGATGATTGGATCAAAGTCAAGAAACGTCACAACCGAGGCATCTTCTGGAAGCAGAAGAACTACATCACGATGTTGATGAGTTTCGGAATCGCATGGTGGCTTGTTGCAGCGACCGGGATTGAGGAGTCAATCTCTGTTACTCGAGCGGGAGACCTCGGGTTTGAAGTACCGCAAGNGGTGTGGGTTCTCTGGGCGGGACTCATCATTTGGGCAACAACGAATGCGGTCAATGTGACCGACGGGCTAGATGGCCTCGCCGGNGGATCGGCTCTCATGGGCTTTGGCGCATTCATGATTATTTCCTACTGGACATTTCGAAACCCCGAGATCTACTCAGTCGTCAACCCNCTCGATATGGGCGTGTTGGCTGCATCGTTCGCAGGAGCATGCCTCGGCTTCCTGTGGTGGAACGCAGCTCCTGCCCGAATCTTCATGGGCGATGTAGGAGCGCTCGCCATTGGAGCGGCCTTNGCCTCCCTTGCCCTTACNTTGAACACCCACCTATTGCTCATNTTGATCTGCGGNATCAANGTTGTTGAAGCAGGATCGGTCGNAATTCAGATGGGCGTGTTCAAACTCTCGGGCCGAAAGCGCCGCTTGTTCAAGATGTCACCGATTCATCACCACTTTGAGCTCAGTGGTTGGCCAGAGACAACGGTGATAATTCGTTTCTGGTTGCTATCAGGTGTACTGGTTGCGCTTGCCCTTGCGATCTTCATCGGAGATTTCACTGCGGTGGTAGGTGACTGAAATGCGATCACTCGTGCATGGCTTCGCAATTGCGGGTGAGTCAACTGCAGTGGCCCTGCGGCGGTATGGCCANGAGGTCACGGTAACCGACGATGCCATCGATTCAGCAAAAGAGCAGCGCGCTGTTGACGCGGGTTTCTCGCTCGGCTCCCTACCTGACGGTGACGCGCTCGATGCNTTCGTTCGTCAATTTGACCTCATCGCTCCCGCCCCCGGTGTACCAGAGCATCACCACCTCATCGAATGCGCACAGCGAGAGGGAGTGACCATCTCGAGCGAGATCGAAATCGCATACGCAACGGAGCAGCAACGTGACGGAGGGCCCCGACCGATCCTTGCGGTGACCGGCACCGACGGCAAGACCACCACCTGTGAACTCGCCGTTGCCATGTTGCGAGCAGGTGGCATTCACTCGCTCGCCGTCGGCAACACAGACGTGCCCTTCATCGAAGCTCTCGAGCAACCTCTCGATGCGTACGTAGTCGAATGCACTAGTTTCCGGCTCGCATGGTCAGACATGTTTCGAGCTGATGCCGCAGTGTGGTTGAACCTCGCCCCTGATCACCTCAACTGGCACAGAGATATGTCGTCGTATGAGGCTGCAAAAGCAAAAATTTTTGCTCAACAACATCACTCAGATACTGCAATCGGTGGCTCTCATGACCCGATTGTGATGACGCATCTCCAAGCCGCGCCGAGTCGCCAGATCACATTTGGATTTGAAGGTGATTATCACTTCAGAAATGGCGTCTTGATGTCCCCAAGAGGTCCGATCATTTCTACCTCAGAGATGACACGATCGCTTCCTCACGACATCACCAACGCTCTGGCTGCTGCGGCGCTGGTGATGGAGAGCGACCTCGTCGGAGTGCAATCGGTTGCCGCAGCTCTCCGAGATTTTGAAGCTCCGGTTCACCGTCTGCAATTCGTCGCCGAAGTGAACGGCGTCCGTTGGTTTAACGATTCAAAAGCAACAACACCGCACGCTGCATCAGCGGCCATCCGAGCATTCCCGACATCGGTCCTCATTGCCGGTGGACGCAACAAAGATCTTGACCTCACGCCGATGGCAGCTGAAGGGGGATCGCTTCGCGGCGTCGTCGCCATTGGCGAAGCAGCCTCCGAAATTTCCGATGTTTTCGGCGGAATGGTTGAGGTCGTGACCGCAGGTTCGATGGAGACCGCAGTCGACCTTGCCGCTCGTCTCGCAGACGGAGATGGAGAGGTCGTGCTTTCACCTGGCTGCGCAAGTTTCGACTGGTATCCATCGGGTGGATACCCGGCACGAGGTGATCACTACATCCGTCTCGTGAGAGAACGCATGAACCAAGAGGTTTCTGAACTGTCGGGAGGGGCAAAGTGACCATTGCAATCAAACATGGAGGAAACATCGCTGATCGTCGCAAGCAAGCACTAGCTGCGGCGAAACGCAAACGCGAAAGCGGGGCAGGAGGAAAGCGCCATGCGCATCACGACCGGCTCTCGATTCGCAAGGCGCTCCAGCGCGACCGCGCTGTAGAAGTCTCTCGNACTTACTTTGCCATCATCGCNGTGGTGGCAGTNATGGTGCTNCTCGGATTGGTCATGCTTCTGTCTGCATCAGGCCCGCTCCGAGCTGTAGGCGATGGATCTCCGTATTCGATGGTCATCAGACAATCGATCTTCGCAACAGTTGGACTNGGGCTCATGGCAGTNGTCATCCGCGTTCGCTACCAACTCTTCCGTCGCCTTGTTCCTCTCATCTGGGCTGTTGGTCTCGGCTTAATGGCACTTCCGTTCGTTCCTGGATGGAGCCACGAGGTCAATGACGCAAACTCCTGGGTCTCGGTAGGGGGGATGACCTTCCAGCCATCTGAACTCTTCAAGTTGTCGGTCATTCTCGGTGTTGCCGACATTCTCACCCGACGGAAAGATGTTCTAAACGACTGGCGGCGCACGGTTGTCCCGATTGGGGCGGCAACAGGTGCCGCTTTCGTGCTCAGTCTTATCCAAGGTGACTTTGGTTCTGCCGTTGTCTTGGTGCTCATCGTGATGGCCATGTGTTTTATCGCAGGAATTCCTTGGATGCACATTGGAACCGTGGTTGGTGTTGGAGGATTTATTGGTGCGATCATGGTGTTTGCTTCGCCACGTCGATTCGGTCGAATCACTGCATTCTTCGATATCGAGGGCAACAAGGAGCATTACGCCTATCAGGTGTGGCAGGGAATGTTGAGCATCGCTAATGGAGGCATTACCGGTTCAGGAATCGGTGGAAGTCGCTCAAAACTTGGCTATCTGCCTCTCGCCCATAGCGACTTTATTTTCGCAATCATTGCGGACGAACTCGGTCTGATTGGCGTATTTACTGTGCTCGGTGGTTTCACGTTGTTGACCATTCTCGGGATGCAAACGGCGCTCCGGGCACCAGATCGCTTTGGCATGCTTGTTGCAGCCGGTGTGACATCGTGGATAGCTATTCAGGCAATTGTGAATGTCGGTGGTGTTGCGGGAGTT
>PBWL01000057.1 GCA_002727235.1 Acidimicrobiaceae bacterium | reverse complement strand
GAGCTCAACCTCTCGGGCAACTACCTCGACGGCCCCATCATCCCGCCCAAGTTCCCGCGGCTCGTGCGGCTGCGCGTGCTCCACCTGCCGTTGCTCCTCCCTTTAGTACGACCAGCGGCTTATGGCGCGCCGCTCCAGCGAGTCGTTCCATCAGGCCACGGCCGTCAGTAATGCCCTCGATGTATGCGAGCGATACGGCCGTTTTATCGTCTCGGGAGTAAAAGTCGAGATAGTCGGCAACAGAGACGGCTGCTGCATTTCCTGCGGAAACCGCTCGACTCACCCCTACTCCCGTTGATCGTGAGAGGTTGAGGAAACTCGACACGAAGTTTCCGGACTGCGATGCGACGCCGATGCCGCCCGTTGGCGGATATGGCGCAACGATCTGCGCACATAGCGACGCCGGGGTTGAGACCACACCTTGGCCGTTTGGACCTGCGAGCAATATTCCGAGTCGGTCAGCGGTCGCAACCAGCTCGGCTTCGGCCATTCGTCCTTCTTCTCCGGCTTCGCCGTAACCAGCTGAGGTGAGGAACGCAGCTTTGACACCTCGCTGTGCAGCGTCTTCGAGCAGTTGCAGATTGGCGGAGGCTGGGGTACATACGAACATGAGGTCGGCTGCGCCATCGGGCAACTTTGCAACATCGCTGATCGTCTGTATGCCGAGCACTTCCTCACCGGAGCGGTTTGTTGCAAAAACATTTCCCGAGTATCCGGCAGCGAGGAGGTTATGTAACGCGACGAAGCCGAATTTGCCCGGGTGGCTTGACGCGCCGGTGACCACGACACCGCTTGGCTCGAATAGTGCCCGAAAGTGATCATCTGTTGGTTTAGGTGGAGAGGTAATTGATGTGTCGCGGTTGAGGGTTTCGGCAACTTCGACCAAGGCATCTACTGCAACGGGCCGTCCCGATCGATCAATAATGAGCGGGTTGATGTCAACGCTCATCACCTCTGGGTGTTCCTCGGCGAGTGTGCCGAGTCCGACGAGGGTGTCGAGAATTAGTTTTTGGTCAACGGCGGCCTCTCCACGGAACTCACCGAGAAGGTCACTCATCTTGAGGCTGTCGATTTGCTCTTGCGCGGTAACCTCATCGACCGGTGCCGGACGGAATGCGACATCGGCAATCGCTTCGGCGAGTACGCCACCGACACCGATCATCACCATCGGCCCGAACTGGGGATCTCGAATCATGCCAACGATGAATTCGCGCGCTCCCGACACCATCGGTGCGACGAGTAAAGACACATCGCCATCTTCAGGTCGAGCTGCAGCCAGCAACTCTTCAGCAGCCGACCGCACTGCGGATTCGTCGGCCAGCGAGAGGCGCACCAAACCGCGTTCGGTTTTGTGCGCGATGGTTTCTCCATTCAACTTGACAGCCACTGCCCCACCGATCGCTGCGGCCGCCGAGACAGCTGATTCGACATCTGAAACGATGTATTCCGAAGCGAGAGGTACTCCATATCGCTCGACGAGATCTTTTGACGCTGCTTCTGAGAGGGTGCTGGTGGTGGTCGGCGAGTTCGAGGGGTCTGCCATGACTCCTACGCTAGTCAGCGGAGCGTTCCACGCGTTAGTAACAGACGGCTCAGCGCTCGTTCAGAGAATCCTCACGACCTGTTTGCTATGGTCGATGACGTGATCACATTTGACGTTGCTTGGTATTTCAGCCTCGTTATCGCCGGTGCTCTCGGTGTTGCGATTACCACTGTGGCCAACTTGGCGACAACGGTGTATCTCCATAGAGGGTTGTCACATCGGGCCCTCACCTTTAGCCGACCCGCTCGAGGGGTATTCCGTTTTGTGCTCTGGCTCACCACCGGAATTCGACCACGACAGTGGGTGGCCGTTCACCGCAAGCATCACGCGCATACCGACACAGTTGAGGACCCTCACTCACCGGTGATTCACGGTTGGTGGAAGGTTCAAGTTCGTAATTATGCGATGTACCGACAAGCCGCAAGGGATGCCACAAACACGGAACGTTTTGCGAAGGACCTACCGGCCGATCGCTTCGACAAAGTCTTATTTGACCGGGCTCTGCTCGGTCTTGGCACTGGCATCAGTATTCTGGTGCTGCTTTTTGGCCCATTGATCGCGGTAGCTGCTGCCGTGGTTCATCTCAACTATTACATCGCGGCAAATTCTGCGGTGAACGCGATTGGGCATCACTTCGGTCGACGACCGTACGACAATTCAGCAACGAATCTTCAATGGCTTGCGTTTCTCACGGCTGGCGAGGGATTTCATAACAATCATCACGCCGCGCCGACATCGGCCAAACTTGCCCACCGTTGGTACGAAATCGACCTTGGATGGTTCTTGATCAAGCCGATGACGTGGCTACGACTGGCTCGCGTGCGTCTCGATGAGCTCAAACTGGTGGGCGGTTCTCGGCCGTCGACGTCCCCAACCTGACGACACATCCCTCTTGGCTTACCCCTGGGGTCGGGCCACCGCCGCTTATCCTTGCCGTCACGTTCACCTGCGAAGACAGATCTGTCTCCACTTTCACCACCACCGTCATGAAAGAAAAGGGTGCTTGGCGATCTCGCCAAGCACCCAAGTTCAGTTCAACGTCACACACGTTTGGAGTCACGCTGGTGGGTACGCACCCATCTGCTGACCCTTATCGGTCTTCCAGAAAATGTCGGCAATCTCATCGATATACGACACGAGCTGCTCGCCAACTGCAGGATCCATTGACTTCTTTGCCTCACCCGCTTGATGAACAGCTTTCCAGAACAGGTCGTGCAACTGAGGGAACTCGTCAAAGTGGGCGGGTGCGAAGAAATCGGCCCAGAGCACCATGAGGTGGTGTTTGCACTCTTCGGCACGCTGCTCTTTGATGAAGATGCACCGGTCTTGGAACACGGCGTCATCTGATTCGTGGTATTTCTGAGCGGTCTTCACAACCGAGAGTGCCTCGATCTTGGCCTGAGCCGGGTCGTACACACCGCAATAGAGGTCGCAGTGAGCGTGGGCTGGGGTGGCCGAGGCGAACAGTCGTCCGAGCATTTTGGTCTCCTTGGAGGGTCTGGTATGCACCGTTATTGATGCCATTGACATCTCCGAGACTAGCCTTCGCGCTATGGCGACGCATCCTCGGCGGCGAAAGATCACCCCGGTAAAACGCTTTGTTGTTGAGGACCATTCAATGGAGCCGACGTTGCTCCCAGGTCAGGGACTCATCGCCATCCGGTCACGAAAATTACGTCGCAACCAACTACGGGTAGTTGAACACCCTGACCGCCCCGGGTTCTGGATCGTCAAGCGCCTCGGTGATCACGTTGACCATGCAAGTTGGATGTTGCTCGCCGACAATTCTTCAGCGGGCCAAGATTCGCGACATTTTGGGCCAGTCGATTTGACAGAGTCATGGAGGGTCGTGCTGAAGATTCCGCAACGTTGGATGTGACGGCGCCGTAGTTGACATCTGTACTCTGACCCTATGGAACTTGTTGCGGCACTGTTCGTTGAAAATTTTGAGATGCGCTCGGCTCCCGGTCCTTCTACTCGTCTCGACATCACCGGAGCGATGTTCTCACAGGCTTCGGCCGAGCCGGTTCCAACCACAGTGTCGCCGCATCTTGTGGCATTAATCCATTGTCCCGCAGATGAATCTGGGCAGGGCGTGTTTGAGGTGACGTTTTTCGAGGAGCGCAAAACCGAAATCGATGAAGAAGAACCTCTTGCAAGAAACGTGAGCCCCTTCACCGTTGAGCCCGGAAAGTTCACCTACCGTCTCGTGCGTGCTGAGCTGCCATTCGAGGATTATTCAACCGTCTACGCGCACTGTCGGGTTGATCGTGGACCGCTCACCATTGTTCCGTTTACACTTATGCCCCCAGCGGAGTAGAAAGTTCCCTGCGAATCCCAGCCGCTCAGGCGAGGGAAGGTACAGTCGCCAGTGTGTCGAATCTCAGTTCTCTGACGCCTGAACAAGACCAACTCGCGATCTCAGTTATCCGTGGTATCGCAATGGACGGTCCGCTAGCGGCGAATAGCGGGCATCAGGGAACTGCGATGGCTCTCGCACCACTCGCCCACGTGCTGTTCAGCCGCGTCATGCGATACAACCCCGCAGAGCCGGACTGGGTTGATCGCGATCGCTTCATTCTCTCCGCAGGCCACGCGTCGATCTTGCAATACGCCATGCTCCACCTCAGCGGTACCTCGCTCTCGGCCGATGATCTTCGTGCGTTCCGTCAATGGGGGTCAGCGACACCCGGTCATCCAGAGGCTGGGCATACACCTGGTGTTGAAGTCACGACAGGACCGCTTGGCCAAGGCTTTGCGAATGCGGTTGGAATGGCGATTTCTGAGCGACTCCTTCGTGAGCAGTTTGGATCCGATGCGATTAGCCATCACACGTGGGTGATCGCAGGCGACGGGTGCCTGATGGAAGGTGTCAGCCACGAGGCGGCGTCTCTTGCTGGACACCTCGGGCTTGATCGTCTCGTATGCGTGTTTGATGACAATCGCATCACTATTGACGGCGACACTGATCTCGCCGCAAGTGATGATACTGCTGCCCGTTTCCGTGCGTACGGATGGGATGTCGCCGAACTCGGCGAGATTGGCGAGGATCTTGATGCGTTAGAAACCGCGCTCGAAACTTCTCGCACTCCTAACGGGAAGCCACGTCTGTTGGTGTTGCGCACCCACATTGGGTTTCCGTCACCAGATCACACTGATTCGCATGCTGCGCACGGACTTGCTTTTTCAGCTGAAGACGTCGCTCGGACAAAAGCAGTGATGGGAATCCCCGATGAGCCTTTTTACCTTCCGGCAGATCTCATCGAGTCGTACCGAGAGGTGACAACTTCGGCCGGCACTCATGCATATTCATCGTGGCAATCAGCGTCTCACGACGCCCGGCAACGTAGCGATTGGAACATCATCTTCGGTGCGACAACGCCAGACCTTGCTGACGTGTTGCCCTCGTGGGATCTCGGATCGAAGGTGGCGACTCGTAAGGCGATTCAAGCGGCGCTCGATGCAACTTCTGAACTTCTGCCAGGGCTTGTGTCTGGTTCCGCAGATCTCACCGGCAACACCGGCACAAAAGTGGCCTCATTCTCAGGGCAGTCCCCACAAAACCTCGATGGCCGTCAGATGTACTACGGCATTCGTGAACATGGCATGGGGTCCGCAATGGTCGGCATGGCTCTCCATGGTGGCGTGCTCCCTGTGGGTGGAACATTCTTCGTGTTTGTTGACTACATGCGCCCACCGGTCCGGCTTGCGGCGCTTTCGGGTGCCCGGGTGGTGTTCGTCTTCACGCACGATTCGGTGGCTGTTGGCGAGGACGGTCCTACACATCAACCGGTAGAACAACTTGCCGGTTTGCGGGCGATGCCTGACCTGCATGTACTGCGCCCTGCTGATGCGAACGAGACCTCCCGCGCCTGGGAAGATGCAGTGACCCACAATGGGCCAACTGCAATGGTGTTGAGTCGTCAAGACGTGCGAGTGGTGACTGATGGCTCCGCAATCACGGCGGGGGCGGGTGTTGTCGGCGACGACACAAGCAACCCAGATGTCATTTTGATTGGAACGGGATCAGAGGTCTCCCTGTGCGTCGATGCAGCAGACACCCTTAGGGCATCGGGAAAATCTGTTCGGGTGGTCTCAATGCCGAGTTGGGACCGTTTCCGTTCGCAAACTGTTACGGTGCGCAATTCGATTCTTACCCCTGGCGTTCCCACCGTTTCGGTAGAGGCAGGTTCAACATTTGGGTGGCACGAGTGGAGCGATCGCCAGGTTGGCATTGATCGTTTTGGTGCCAGTGCCCCGGGTGACATTGCGCTGGATCGCCTCGGCATCAACGTCGATGCGATTATTGCAAAAGTAGATGAGATGTTCGGTGGTGGGTCCTGATGGCTGATCTCACCGCCCTCTTTAACGATTTCGGACAAAGTATCTGGCTCGACAATCTCAGCCGAGCACATCTCAATGACGGTTCACTCAGTGCTCGTATCGCTCAAGGTGTCCGTGGCCTTACATCGAATCCAACCATTTTCGCGAAGGCAATTCAGGGCTCTACTGACTACGACGATCAATTCGGCACCTTGATGGCCGCCGACGTCGCTCCAGTCAATGCGTATTGGCACATGGTGATTGCCGACATTCAGGCAGCCTGCGATGCATTTGCCCCCCTTTACGAGTCGTCAGATGCCGTTGATGGCTATGTGTCGGTAGAAGTTGCCCCGGAGTTGTCACGCGACACAACAGGAACGCTGTCGGCGGCGCGTGAACTGCATGAGCGCGTTGATCGTGCCAATGTGATGATCAAGATTCCCGCCACTGTGGAGGGCCTGCCTGCCATTTCGGCGATGATTGCTGAAGGTCGCAGCGTAAATGTCACGCTTATCTTTAGCCCCGAGCGCCATCAGGCGGTGATGGAGGCCTACATTTCTGGTCTGGAACAGCTCGCGAACGACTCAGATGCCGATCTCTCACGGGTTGCAAGCGTGGCGAGTTTCTTCATTAGCCGCGTCGATACCGAGGTCGACGATCGGCTTGGTCATAGCGATAAAGATCTCTGCGGGACAGCCGCAATTGCGCAGGGCCGCCTCGCCTACACCAATTTCCTAAATGCGTTTTCTGGACCGCGTTGGGAGGCACTTGCCGAGCGCGGTGCCCGAGTGCAACGACCTCTGTGGGCATCGACTGGCACAAAAAATCCGGCGTACTCTGACGTCCTTTATGTTGATGAACTCATTGGACCCCACACGGTCAACACGGTTCCTGAACCCACGCTCGATGCGTTTTTAGACCACGGTTCCAGTGCGCGTACGGTCGACCGTGATCTCGCTGAGACGTCAGCGGTACTTGACCGACTCTCGCAGGCGAATATCGACCTCGACGATGTTGCGGAGAAACTTGAACGTGAGGGGCTTGCTTCGTTTGAAGCAAGTTTTGATGAGGTCNTTGCAGCGCTCGTTGAGAANGCCNGTNANGCCNGANGNNCTAGCGTGCGNCNNCTANTCGCCTGACAGAGATTCCAGTACNTAGGCGGCTTTCTCNACTGATCGCCGTGCNTGGGTGAGNCGTTTNTCNGCAACCGGTCGCTCCGTTCCTGCCTCNGCCGCANNNCGCAACACCGAAAGCGCGAGGTCGTCAAGTTGCTCACCGATATCTCGAAGCCGTTCGGCAATNGTNCCNGCTTGTGCNCGATCTGNNTTNGANAGACCNTCGTTTTCCNCCATTNNNAGATGTTANGGNCTCAACCCCATGTCCACNGTGCCGTTTTGTTGGGCGACGCCCAATATTCGANGCGTCGTNCGGCTTCTTCNTCGATGACGCCNGTCGAAGCTGATGCGANGACCNTCATNANAGTTGCAGCAAGGTTTCGCATTTCNACGACNACATCAACNCTGTCGGNNTCCCAATCGACGGNACCGTAACCCGCNGCGAATGCGGTGTAGNCGTCGGNNTTTCCCTGCCACGGCGGCNTTGACCANGCNNTGAGTGGNACGTGATCCCACAGCGNTGATGCGNTCGAGAGCAGGTCCCAATCGATGAGNACTGGGCCATCGTCGCTCATCAAGATATTTCCTGGGTGTACATCGCCGTGGGTGAGAACGTTCGGGGGTCTCTTGACAATCTCACTCCACNTGGTCCCACGCTCAGCGACCTCATACAGCATTGAAAGATGTTGTGGAGGCACATATGCAGTTGCTTCAAGGCGCGTCAACATGGCGCCGAAATTCCACCACGGCAGACTTGTCGGAGAAGCAATGGGATAACCCGCAGGGACGTCTGACGGGGCGATGTCAGTGTGGAGACGGCGGACCATTCGCCCAACTTCGCGCCAGTCGATGGCCTGGCCAGTTTCTGGAACAACCTCGTAGGCAATGACACCGAGGCCGTTNTCGTCTTGCTGCCATGTTGCGATGACATCTGGGACTCGAATCTTCTTGTTCCTCAACATTGCTGCAAGGCGTTGCGCTGTGCTTGGGTCACTTGTGAAATGACCCACTCGCAACACGGCGCTGTTGGCCCGAAAGGTTGAACACATCGACTCTCGAATAGGGGTGAGGTCCGTCGCACCAAGTTCTTTTGCGCACTGCTGGGCACGCGCTCGAGCGTGCCCTCGGTCAATGACCGGCTGAGAAACAAATGGCGTTCGACGCGGGTGTTCAGCCACTTTTAGAGGCGTCTGCACGGTCACGCAGCACGATGACTCGTCCGGCGTCAACTGGTTCGCCGTCGACGAGGAGGGTGTCTCCTGGCCCAACATGATCGCTCATCGGTTCGGCGCGATGATCAACCACCGCACGTAGTTGCCGTTCACGGTTTGCCTTTGCGGCGCGACCTTCACGGATTGCGTCACCTACTTCATCAACCTTCGCGCGAACACGCTCCTCTACTCGTTCACGAACGTGTCGAGGCGAAAGCTGGCGAGCGGCCGACCGAACTCGACGGCGAGCNATCCGCATTGCTCCAGCGCCTGCTGTTGCCCCTGCAACGAACCATCCGAGGCGTCGCATCACGCTCTCCTTTTTTCTTGTTTGATTACCTCAACGTTTGTACCTGAAGATTTCATGCGGCCAACTGCTCGTTTTACTCCGGTCACGGTTCCGACCGCCTTGATCACTGGCGCCGCGAAGAGTCGGCGGGCTGCTCGACCCGATGTCTCTACCGCTTCAGATATTGCTTCCGCGGAGCCAAGCACACGGTCAAAGCGCTCAAGGTCTGCCCGAGCACCGTCCATGGCCGACTTCGCGTCATCGGTAGAGGATCTCAAATCCGTTATGAGAGGGAGCGTCTGCTCTCGCATATCTCGTACCTCACGACGCAGCGCTCTCAGGGCATCAAAAACTCTCACGAGCACGATGGAAAGCGCAGCGAAACCGATGGCGCACAGAAGTACTGCCGATATCAACACAATGTCAGCGGTCTGCAACTCCACTCCCTTCCTCTGCCTTCTCTGGACGGTACCAGCGCCGTTCGGAAAGCGTCTCTGGCAAGTATTCCAAATGTTGCACTGGCGAAGGGTCGTCGTGAGGCGAGACATAACCTTCACCATGGCCAATCTCGGGTGCGCCTGCATAGTGGGCGTCTCGAAGGTGAGTTGGTACTTCCCCGACAGCGCCATTTTGAATGTCGGACATCGCGGACCAGATCGCTTGCGCTACTGCGTGCCCCTTTGGGGCACTCGCCAGATAAATCGCCGCTTCAGCCAAATTCAGCTGCGCTTCTGGCATTCCCACCACGTCAACTGCTGACGCAGCAGAAACCGCAATCGTGAGCGCTTGTGGGTCTGCCATTCCAATGTCCTCGCTAGCAAAGATCACCATTCGCCGAGCCACGAAGCGCACGTCCTCACCGGCGGAGAGCATTCGCGCCAACCAGTAGACAGCTGCGTTCGGGTCGGATCCCCTCATCGATTTGATGAAGGCACTTACAACGTCATAGTGATCATCTCTCCCATAGCGAAGGGCGCTTGTTCCCAAAGCTGACTCAACATGATTGAGCGTTACGTGGCTGGTGTTGGTTGCGANTGCGCAGGCCACTTCCAATGCGGTAAGAACTTGCCGCCCATCTCCACCTGCTCGTTCAATCAGCAATTCGACCGCATCGTCATCCGCATTCATCGCCTCTGCACGAAGACCACGCTCTACCAGTTCTGCGATATCGCTTCGCTGAAGGGGTTCAAGTCTGAACAACGTCGACCGACTCCGTAAAGGCGCATTCACTTCAAAGAACGGGTTCTCTGTTGTCGCTCCAACAAGAGTGATCGTGCCGTCTTCCACCGCTGGGAGAAGTGCATCCTGTTGAGATTTTGAAAAACGATGAATCTCGTCAAGGAACAGAATGGTGCCTTGCTGGTGCTCCCCAAGCCGTTGGCGTGCTTGCTGAATCACTCCTCGAACGTCAGCAACGCCCGCAGTAACCGCAGACAGTTGCACGAATGCTCGTCTTGTCGAACCTGCAACAGCAAGCGCAAGGCTTGTCTTGCCGGTGCCGGGAGGCCCCCAAAACAGTGCGGACGTGAGCCGGTCAGTTTCGACAAGAAGCCTAAGTGGTGCACCTTTCCCTACGAGATGTTGTTGACCAACGACCTCATCAATCGATCGGGGTCGCAGTCGCGCCGCAAGCGGAGCTCTGCTCTTCAAATGCTGCTCAGCAGCTGCAGAGAAGAGGTCAGACATTGTGCCAACCATCATCGTTGAGCAGCATTGCCTCATACCCAGCACGCCGAAAATCGGCGACAAGGTCAACTAGGTCGGATGGCCGCATCCATGACCAGTTGACGAATTCATTGCCGTCGACTGTCGGCTGAACACTGTCATGCGTCACGACGAAACGGAACCAGCGATGTGCTTGCCCAAGGTGGCGTCCCAAGCCATGCCCTTGTGGTAACTCGTAGAGCGTCCAGTCATCAGAGCACGCCGAGAGTTGCACTTCGGCAGAGGTCAGTCCTGTTTCTTCTTCAAGTTCTCGCCACGCAGCTGCTACCGGGCTTTCTCCTTCATCGATACCACCCTGTGGTAGCTGCCATGCTCCAGCGATATCTCCTCTTTCACAACTGAGGACGCTGCCATCGGAATGTTCGACAANAATGATGACTCCGGCGCGAAACGTTGCTGCCACGTTATCGAGCGTACCGAGTTGGCAGGAAGTCAGTATCAGCGGCCAAGCGCTCGTAGACGCTGATGAACATCGACATAACCTGAATCGGCCTTCGCGATCTGTTCAAAGAAGCGAACCGCCCCAACGGTGTCGCCGGCCCGATCGAGTAGATCCGCAAGCATGTACCACTGACGTAGGTGATGTTCCCGCACGCGCTTCGGCTTTGAACGGGCAGGCTGCATTTCCTTTATTGCATCAGCTAGCTCACCCTGGTCGGAAAATGACCCTGCCATGATGATGCGACCTTCTGCCAATATCTCATGTGCAGGCGAAGCTTGACGAAGCTCTTTCCAAACCTCGGCAACATCTTTGTGGCGACCAAGCGCGCGAAGCGAGTCCATGAGGATCGGCATCGTGTCTGGGTCAGGATGCAGGGTCTGTGCCCTCTCGAGCGCAGCAGCGGCTTTACGCCACTCTCCTAAGCGGTAATTCGATAGCCCAATGAGTTCATGAACCGCGGCGACACCGCTCATCTCTCGGGCCAGTTGGTTACCGATGCGCCGGGCCTCGGTGTAACGCTCCCGCTCTAACGCAACAAAGGCGCCCAGCAACCGTTGGCGCAACTTTGCTGCCCGCTGTGGCGACCGGACCGCTGCATTGACCCGATCGCGAACCTCGCTATCAAGTTCGAAATTGTTCGCTCGTGCCGGTCGAGCTCGCTGAACTGCTTGCTCTGCTTCTTCTCGGACAGGACCCTCATCGATCCACTGGTCAATATGTTCTTCTCGCTCTGCTGGGAACTGTCCCAGGCGAGCCTTACCGCCGCCGCGTGACCTCACCTGCGCTGCTCGACGCTCAGCTTCGTTTCGCGGCTCACGGGCTTCACGCTCTTCGCGTGTCTCCCTGCNATCTTCCCGCGCCCGTTCCTGCCACTCGGGACGAGGTGGGCGGCCAAAGCCTCTGCCACTTTGACTTTGTCCGCCTCGAGAACCCCCACCGCGGCTGTCGCCGTCACTCCGACGGAAGTTTCTCGCACCGGGACGGCTGTCATTTCCTCGTCGATCACTTCCTCGATCCGATTTACTCTCGTCATTTCGACGATACGNCCCACGGCCACCGTTTGCGCGGTCACTTCTGCTGAACGGCCGATCTCCGCCGTGACCCTGACCTCGCGCCGGTCCACGCGATGAACCTGATCCGGACGGACCAGAACGACTCGGCCCACTAGATGCTGCTCCGGGAAGGCTAGGCCCATTGCGGCGTGCCCCAGGGCTACCTTGTCGCCGACTGCCAGGAGCGCCGCCGCCTGAACGGCTATCGGCGTCAGACCAACGGGTGTTGCGGCCATCAGTCCGATTACGCGACCCCGAGCCAGCAGAGCGGCGCTGACCTCCCTGCGCTCCACTCGATGGGCGATCGCTTCTTCCGCTGCGACCACCGCTTCTCCCATCTCCTCTTGCTTGGCGCGAACCGCCAGAACGGCCGCCATTCGAACGCGGTGGCCCCTTACGGGCACCACCAGAAGCAGGGCGGCCAGATGAATTTCGGCGAGGTTGCGGTGCGGGCACCCAGACGAGGCTATGGCCGAATCAGCGCTGCACCACAGAAATCAGCCTGAAAACGACAAGAGACGCCGGACAGAATGCCCAGCGCCTCTTGTTTGCGAAATCCGGCGACGTCCTACTCTCCCAGGGGATCTCTCCCCAAGTACCATCGGCGCTGACAGGCTTAACTTCCGTGTTCGGGATGGGAACGGGTGTGACCCTGTCGCCATGGTCACCGAAACTTTTCGTCAATGGGTATGCACCCAAGGACTCCAGAGCAAGCACGAGCGTAAGAGATCCAAGCCCTCGGCCGATTAGTACCGGTCAGCTAAACACATTGCTGTGCGTACACTTCCGGCCTATCAACGTGGTGGTCTTGCCACGGGCCTTACTGCGTTAACCGCATGGGAACACTCATCTTCGAACGGGTTTCCCACTTAGATGCTTTCAGCGGTTATCCCTTCCGGAGGTGGCTAATCTGCCGTGCCCTTGGCAGGACAACAGACACACCAGAGCTCCGTCCGTCCCGGTCCTCTCGTACTAGGGACAGCCTTCGTCAATGTTCCTTCGGTTGCGGAGGATAGAGACCGAACTGTCTCACGACGTTCTGAACCCAGCTCGCGTACCGCTTTAATGGGCGAACAGCCCAACCCTTGGGACCTGCTTCAGCCCCAGGATGCGATGAGCCGACATCGAGGTGCCAA
>PBWL01000056.1 GCA_002727235.1 Acidimicrobiaceae bacterium | reverse complement strand
CGCAGGCGACCAATTCGTAGTGTGGGCGAAATAACACCGATTGGGCACAGTGGAACCCATGAAGAACCAATTTGAAACTAGGGGAGTGTTCAAGTCCCCCCTCCGACACCAAAGAAGAAAGTCAGTCAAGCCCTTCCAAAAAGCTGATCATCGCAGAACTGACCTCCGATGAGCATTCTTGTTGTAGCCAGTGACCGGCGCCCTCAATAATTTCGCAGTGGCGTAGATCACCCAAAGCTTGCTGCATGCTGCTGATGGCGTCGGGAGTGTTCCCTGCGATCAAATCTGTAGACCCACCCATGTAGAACGAAGGCTGGTTGATGGTTGATCCGAGAAAAGGAGCCGTGATAGCCGGCAGCCTGTTGATATTGCGGTACCAATTCAAACCGCCTCGGAAACCTGTCCGAGTTATCTCTTCCACGTAAAAGTTGAGATCTTCTTCAGTGAGCCACGAAGGTAGCTCGTCGGGTGATACGAGCTGGTCTGTTAGAGCTTCACCAGCTGGGAAGTGACCATCGAAAGGTTCTCGAATGTCGCCATTTCGCAGAGCATCACCACTTATGGAATACAAAAAGCCGCGCATAGATTTATAGATGTCAGTTTCAAGGTCTGCCTCCGCTTTGCCTGGTTCTTGGAAGAACAAGCGGTAATAGTCGCGATCAGGGCCCGCTGCTTGAGCCATCAACCCGTTCACGTCGATGCCTTCAGGCAGAGCCCCAATCGGCCCTGTGTAGGGAACGCTCATACACGCCACAGCTCGAAATAGTTCGGGTCGCATCAGAGCGGCAAACCAAGCGACGGGCGCACCCCAGTCGTGCCCGGCGACGACAACTGGCCCTTGATTGAGATGATTGGCCACGGCAACGACATCGCCGACGAGGTGATTGATGTCGTAGGCCTCAATTGCCTGAGGCGCAGACGTTTTTCCGTACCCGCGCATCGACATCGCAACTGCTTGATATCCGGCATGCGCTAGGGCATCTATTTGGTGGCGCCACGAGTACCAACTTTCAGGGAAGCCATGACACATCACGACTGCTGGGCCTTGCCCCTTGGTTACGTAATGGATTTCGATTCCATTGCCCTGAATAACGTGCTCCTCAAAATCGCTGATCATGCAAAGAGTCTGCCACTGCTTGCATCAGCCTTTGCAATCTAGGGTGAAGCTATGAGCGAATTGAGATTTGATGGCCGAGTCGCATTGGTAACTGGTGCCGGAGGTGGACTCGGACGAGAACATGCACTCCTGCTCGCCTCGCGAGGCGCAGCCGTGATGGTGAATGACTTGGGATCACCAACTATGGGAGGCCAAGAACATGACCCAAGCCCGGCAGAAGCAGTTGTTGAACAGATCCGGGTCGCCGGAGGGACAGCAGCTGCAAACAGCGATTCAGTAGCCACACGTCGCGGTGCTGACTCGATGGTCGCCGACACGCTGAAAGAATTTGGCCAGCTCGACATTGTCATTAACAATGCTGGGATCATCCGCAACCGAACATTCCTCAATATCAACGAGTACGAATTCGAACCAGTTATCGACGTTCACGTCAAAGGATGTTTCTTCGTGAGTCGCCCCGCATATGAACACATGAAGTCAGTTGGGTACGGACGAATTGTCAACACAAGTTCAGGCTCAGGGCTATTTGGATCATTCGGGCAAAGCGCCTACGCCGCAGCTAAAGCCGCGATCTACGGGTTCACCCGAACACTTGCGATCGAAGGTTCACGGTATGGGATACATGTCAACGCAATAGCGCCAGGAGCACTGACACGAATGACTGGGGACGTCCTTGGTGACGACGGCGACATCGCTAACGCCACTGGCCTAACTGGAGAAGATCTCATAATGCAACTGGGTCCACAACAGGTTGCGCCTGCGGTGGCGTACCTCGCACACGAATCATGCCTGTTGAATGGTGAAACGCTGTCTGCTTCGGGAGGCAGAGTAGGACGAGCGTTTATGGGGGTAACCAAGGGAATATATGAAGAGGACCTGTCCCTTGAGTCGGTTGCGAAACGAATAGACGAGATATGCAATGAGGATGACTACGTGGTGCCCGACAACGTTGACCAAGAAATGCAACTGCTACTCGAACATCTTCACACAGGGGACACATAATCGACTAGATAGTGAGTGTTGCTAACGCTCCTTCATCCTCGGCTTGGTCTGAGTCGTGCAAAAAGGAAACATCAAATCAACTCCACCTTCACAGCTATGGATTGGTGATGCTCTTCCGATCCTTTCCGGTGGCGTACTCCTTTTCAAAATTCGATAACGTCCGTGGGAAGCCAACCTAGGAGAACGCAGGAAATGGTTGATGTAGCTGACACTGAGGCGACGTGCTGTGGTCCGGGTTATGCCAGCCCCAGCGATGCGATTGCGGCCCCAACAGAGAAACTTCTCTACACCGTTGCGCTCTATACAGGGACTGGCATCCAAAAACCCGACTACCTCGCAACAATCGATGCCGATCCCAAGAGCCAAACCTACTCCCAGGTGATCCATCGTCTCGAGATGCCCGGCATCGGCGACGAACTNCACCACACCGGATGGAACGCCTGCTCGTCATGCCACGATGACGCCTCGATGAGCCGAAAATACCTCCTACTACCGGGAGTGCGTTCGAACAATATCTACGTCGTCGATACGGCAACTGATCCAAAGGCCCCGTCGCTGCACAAGATCATTGACGGCGATGAAATCAAAGAGAAAGCCAATCTTTCAGGCCCACACACCGTCCATTGTCTCGGTTCAGAGATCATTATCTCGTTCCTCGGAGATGCCAAGGGNGAAGCACCAGGCGGCTANCTNCACGTCAACGAAGACTTTGAGATCGTTGGCCGCTGGGAGAACTCGATGGGCGACATCCCNTACGGATACGANTTTTGGTATCAACCGCGCCACAACGTCATGATCAGNTCAGAGTGGGCGGCCCCAAACACGTTTCTGCCNGGATTCGACCTCGAAGAAGTTGGACACCTTAAGTACGGGCGGCGCCTACATGTGTGGGACTTCGAAAAGCGTGAGCCGNTACAAACGATGTACCTCGGCGAAGACGGGCTTATGCCGTTAGAGGTTAAGTTCCTCCACAACCCTGACAGTACTCATGGCTTTTGCTGCGCTGCATTGAGCTCGAATGTGATCCACTTCTGGAAAGACGATGATGACCCCGAGTGGAAGTGGGAGAAGGCGGTCGACATTGAGAACGAATTGCTCCCCGATTGGCCCATTCCGCTACCTGGTGTGATGTCGGCGCTGCTTGTCTCGATGGACGACAAGTACCTGTACGTCAACAACTGGCTTCACGGTGATATGAGGCAATATGACATCACCGACCCGCACAACCCGGTGCTCACCGGCCAGGTCTGGATGGGTGGCCTGCTCGGGAAAGCTCCGGTCGTGAACGGCGCAGAAGTCGCCGGCGGACCGCAGATGTTTCAACTCTCGCTCGATGGCAAACGCCTCTATGTCACCACTTCGTTGCTCTCGACNTGGGACAACCAGTTTTATCCCGAGATTCGGACCAAAGGCGGGGTGATGGTGATGATCGACTGNGACGTNGAGAATGGGGGTATGGCGATCAATGANGACTTCATCGTCGACTTCGGTCAGGAGCCGAACGGCCCGAGCCGATGCCACGAGACTCGCTACCCAGGTGGCGACTGCACAAGCGATATCTGGCTCTGATGGACACCTGGACTGTCACCGTTACCAATCAAGGCGGGGCAACATATGACGTTGACGCAAATCGGCCTCTCCTCGAGACGTTAGAAGAACAAGGTGTCGACCTGCCCTACGGATGCCGATACGGCGGATGCATAACCTGTGCAGCAAAAGTGACCTCAGGCAAAGTTGACCAGTCAGAACAAGTCGCTCTCAACAACCGCCAACTCAACCACGGATATGCCGTGCTGTGCGTGGCTCGACCAATCTCGAATTGCACCCTCGANGTAGGAGTCGAGAGCCACGACGAGCTCTACCGAAACCCGTTTCTCGATCCGCTTGAGCCGCATGAGCTCAAGTCCGACATCGCCACCACAACAGGAGAGTCCTAATGGCTGAGGCCGATCTCAAAATCCCTGAAACAATCGAACATCGGTACGACTACGACCAGGAGTACATTTCCGACATACTGCGATCGGTAAAGACCATTGCGATGGTCGGGGCGAGTGACGACAAGACCAAATTCAGTTACGGCGTGCTCCGCCAGCTGAACGAGATCGGCTACGAAATCCTGCCGGTCACCTCCAACTTNAAGACCACGGAGATTCGCGGCTTGAAGGTCTATCGGTCGCTTCAGGAAATCGACCGCCCGATCGACATGGTCGACGTGTTTCGCCCCAAGGAAGAGCTCTACGGGCTCGCCGAACAAGCCATCGCAATCGGGGCGAAGGTCCTTTGGGGTCAGATCGGTGTGTATGACGATCGCGCCGCAGCGCTCGCCGAAGCAGCNGGACTCAGGGTCGTGATGGACCGCTGTCCAAAGATCGAGCTGTTTCGCCCATTCTGGAAGCCCCGTCTTGATCTGGAACTCAACCTGCCGGACAAGCCAGGCGCTGCCGTGGGCACNCAAACAGCGATCTGATTACAGCCTNTGTAAATCACCCTTCCTGTCGAGACACTGTCACGACCTGCGAAAGGTGATGGTGAGANCCTGGTGCTTCACCTTCACGACATGTACAAGNTCGACNGAAATATGCGCCACGGTNGGCGTGTTCTCNCAAAGNTGACAGCGCNAGTCACAAAACCCGCACAAAAAACGTCGCCTCNTCACCCTCACTAAGCAGATTTTCATCACGGACCTGGCGCTTGACAGGCAAGATCAAACTCTGATTCCCCCGACTTGGGAACATCGACGTCAACCACACACTCGCTCCGACACGTACCTCAACCCGAACACTGTCAAAGCCCCCACGCTCAGCCACCACATCCTCAACCTCGTCTGCAACATCAAACGGCAGTGTCACAAAATGCCAAGCCGGCCGCTTCGGCCATCTCCACAACACGGCAGCAAACGAAAATTCGATACCANTGAGCGTATCCACGGGGCCAAACCCCCGGTCGCCGCTCCAGATCAGATTTTTTCCGAGTTCCCATAAAAGCAGTAACAAATGAGGCACAACTAGCGATTACCTAAATGTTCCAGCAACAGTTCCCCCCACCAGAAAAGCCCACCTGAGGAAGCAGCGTCGCTTACCAGGTGGGCTTTTCGCGCTTAACCAAAATCGGTATCTGGATAATNGGGCAAACAATCCGACTCTGTTTGTTCTGGAGGCCGCCGGAGAAAGGGGTGTCACCTATCCGACGCGGTTGCGTTTGACCTTGATGCCGGCGTCTTCGCGGTCCCAGGTATCGGCAGTAACGCCGTCACTCTTCAGCAGGTGTTTCTGAACTTTCTGAGTGGGTGTCTTAGGGAGTTCCGCAACGATTCGGATGTAGCGCGGGAGCATGAAGTGGGCCATCCGGGGTTCGAGGAAGTCGAAGAGTTCCTTACTATCGATCTGGCCTCCGGCAACCGGTGCGACGACGATCAGCACCTCGTCTTCGCCGAGCTTGCTCGGTACCGGCACTGCTGCTGCCTCAGCGATATCCGGGTGTGCAACTACCTCGTTCTCGACCTCGAACGATGAAATGTTCTCACCTCGGCGTCGGATGGCGTCCTTGATGCGGTCGACAAAGAAGAAGTTGCCATCCTCGTCATACCGGAAGCCATCGCCGGTATGGAACCAACCGTTGCGCCACGCGTCAGCGGTGGCTTCGGGGTTCTTGTAATACCCGTGATTCATCGCCCATGGACGGTCGCTGCGAAGGATCAACTCACCGATCTGACCAGGAGCGACCTCACAATCATTTTCGTCTACCACCCTGGCCTCGATACCTGGTCGCACTTTCCCGCACAGCCCGGGAGTGTTTGGGTGGAGGTCCGACATTAGCGGCGAGGACACCTCGGTCATGTTGAAGGTGGTCAGTGCATCCAAGTTGTAGCGCTCAGCGACACGCATGGCCTCCTCAGTCCAAGGCACGATGACAGTCGTGCGTAGTGAGTGGTCCTGCTCTCCCTCAAACTCGGGCAGGTTCAGCAAGAAAGGCACCATAGCCGCGAGCAAACACACNGCAGTGATGCTGTGTTCGTTGACGGTTGACCAGAATTCGTCGGTTCGGAAGTGGGAGTCGACCACGCATGATCCGCCGGTGGCAAGCGTGATATTCAGGAATACCGTGCCTCCTACGTGGAAAAGGGGCAGGTTGACCAAGATTCGGTCGTCACCGTCGAAGTGGGGATGCGCCTCGGTCCCCATTGANTAGCCCTGAAGATAGGAGGAGAGGACTGCTTTGGAAGGCCCGGTCGTGCCCGACGTGAAGATGATGTATTGCGTATCCCACGGATCGACAGCCTCGGGCATTTCAGTCAATTCGGTTGTTGGTGTCAGTGTGGATGCCGGGTGAACAGTTAACCCTGTTGCCGAACTCGCGTTGAAGTCTTCTTTTCCGACGATCACTACGTCGGTGAGCGACGCAGTATCGATGTNGTCGAGCCGCGATGCAAGGTCGGCGTGGCAGACGATGAGACGAGCGTCGGATAATCGAACCTGATGCTCGAGGATGCCGCCTTTATAGGCGGTGTTGAGAGGGACATAGACCGCGCCTAGATAGTTGAGTCCGAACCAAGTGAGCACGGCGTCGGGTCCGTTCGGCTGCCACGAGAGCACGTGGTCGCCTTTGACCACTCCAAGATCGGCGAAGGCCTTGGCAGTTCGGCGGGTATGTTCGAGTGCCTCGCGCCAAGTCCAAGTTGGCCCATTCTCGAAGATGAGGGCGACATCGTCGGGCTTCACCTTGGCCCATCGTTCGAGGAGATTACCTAGGACGCACTCCTCTCGAGAGAGAATACGGTGATCGAAAACCCCTGAATCAGCCAACTTCAGAACCCTCTTTCTGCGATGTTGACGCGACACTACCCGCAACTGAGTTGTGCTTAACGAGCCGGCAGTTTCAGAAGGTGATGCACTACATATTGCCTTTTAGTTTCGGAGACGCACGGACTCCTCTGGGCAGGGAAAGCGGTATGTCACGCGTTGGTCCGAAGCATTTCTGCGGTGCAACTGCTGATCGGTAAACCAAAACGGTCTTTACGAGACCAGACCTATTTCACGGTTGTTGTTACAGGTTCNGTCCACGATTTCGACTCGTGAGGCTACGTCACATACGGTCAAGTCATGGTTCTTGACGCACTACCCGCAGAGTTTGTTGGCACCCTCACTGCGAGCACCCAGGAGGTCGAGCGGCCCGTTGTTGCGCGTGGGCCATTCGGCACGAAGGTTGTTGCGACGGTTACCGGTGGCACGTTTGTTGGGCCAAAAATTAATGCCTCGCTGATACCGGGTGTTGCTGCGGGAGACTGGGTCACCATCCTTGGCGANGGNGCTTTCTCTCTCGATGTTCGNCTTTCATTTCGCACCGACGATGACGCCGACATCTACGTGACGTACACCGGTTTTGCGAAGCCCAATGGTGACGGGACGAGCAGCATTCGTACCGCCCCGCGTTTTGAGACTGGCGACGAGCGCTACGCATGGCTCAANGGACTGTTCTGCGTTGCGATTGGCGCCACCACCGACGAGGGTGTTGTGTACGAGATCTACTCAATCTGAGCCGCTACCACGAAAGTTCTGGCCGCAAGATTCGCGCGACTTTTCTTTCCAACAGACTCGAAAAGCGCGTATTTGCTTTTTAGATCACCAGCGAGCCGAGGTGAGAATAAGAAGGTCGAACCACAGGAAGTTTGCGTTCTCACGCATCGGTTCAACTCGCCGGATCGCCTCGTTGGCTAACGCACGCCAATTGGGTTCTAATCCAAACGCCTCTCGGATGTCTTCAATAAGTGTTCCCCCAGTGAGAACGTCATTCAATAGAGCGGAGATGTGCCGAGTGAACCAGATCTTGCCTTTCTTTGCGGCGATCCGCTTCTGCTTTGCTTCTTCGACTAGCTCGGTCTCTTGTGCTACCTCTTCTTCGGTCTCTTCTAGAGTTTGCTCAATTGGTTGATTGACGGGCGGATTGATCCGTACAGGTGTTCTTGGCGCCTGGGGAAGGGTCGTAGTCGTGGTCGTGGTCGTTGTCGTGGCGACGGTGGGTGGTGGGGCCAATTGCGGCGGAGGCAACGTTGTCGTTGTGCTGGTGGTTGTTGTTGTGGGAGCAGTAGTGGTCGTTGATGAAGACGTTGTCGATGTCGATGGCGGAATCGTTGTTGTGGTGACTACAACTGTGGTGGAGGTGCTTGAAGAGTTGTCACCGCCGGGCGGCAATGTTGTTGTGGTCGTTTGAGGAGCGACAGTGGTCGTTGTTGAAGATGTGGTTGTTGTTGTGGGAGCGGTAGTGGTCGTTGTTGAAGATGTTGTCGTTGTTGCCTGAGCCTGCCATTGGGCATAAAAGTTGTAGTAGGCGCAATCAAAAGTGCCGCCAGTGGTAATTCCGTAGCCGGATCCATCTTGCTGGGTGTTCCACCCGGTGAACGCAAAACCGTCTTTCGTTGGTTCAGTTGTTGGGGCAGTTGCTTGATTCCCAACTGAGCATTGCATGTAATGGTTGTAAGGGTCGCCGCCGTTGCTGCTCCACGTCGGTACCGTGTCCCAAGCTGCGTACAACGTCGTCGGCTGGCAAGTGATGCTGCTCCCAGCTTCGTACAGCGGTTCCGCAGCAACGTAATTCTCACTCCATTCGCCGCTCCAAGTGTGGTTTGCTCGTGTAGGGCTGTAGAGGCCGCCTGAAGGGATAGTCACCGAGGTTCCTGTGTCGCAGGTGATAGCCGCTGGATCGGCGGTGTCGCCGTAGTTAGAGCTGAAGTAAATGACAGATTCCGCCTCTTGAATCTCAGGTAACGCGGGAGTAGCGAGAGACGTATTCAAGGCGTCAACTCCGTTTAAGTAGCCGTACATCGTGAACGAGTTGCTGTCGGCGGTTCCGCGAAGCCGATCGTTTATTTCCTCGACGCTGTAGGCGGGGAACGTTGTTTTCACCATTGCAGCTACCGCTGCAACAACTGGGGTTGCCATTGAAGTTCCTGACATCCCCCATATGAGGCCGTCGTCGTCCGGGCTTGCGGCTCTAATGGAGCCTCCTGGGGCGGAAATATCGACGCCACCTACAAACCGAGAGTAGTTCGAAAAGCCTGAGCGCGACCTTCCTTGGTTATGTGATGCGACGCTCAAGACGCTGTCGTACGCCGCTGGATATGAGGGGTAGAGGTCGAATCTGGCTCCGGAATTACCGGCGGCCGCAACAACGACGACCCCGCTGGCAACAGCGTTATTCACGGCAGCAAGAGTGATTGCGTCGCCGTAGTAGGAGCCAAGAGACAGGTTGATGACATCTGCGCCATTCGCAACCGCCCAGTCGATTCCTGCTACAACATTCCACATTGAGCCCGTGCCGTAAGGCCCCAGCACCCGCAGCGGCATGATTTTGCACGATTCGCAGACTCCCCAGCCACCTTCGCTATTGCCCTGAATTGCAGCGATTTCATGAGCAATGAAGGTGCCGTGTCCGTATGCCGGGTATACGGTCCAGCAGCCCTGGCTGTCGCATTGCTCATATGGCTCTGCTGATTCCTCAGAGGGGTCGCTGTCGTTATCTACAAAGTCCCATCCGGGTACAAGTCGGCCAGAGAGTTCCGTGGTCGCATTTACTCCTGTATCGATTACGGCAACCGTAATGCCAGAGGTTGAAGCCGACTGGTTCCACATTGTGCTCGTTGAAAGGTCGCCGTGGTGCCATTGGCTGCCCACTGAAAGTTCACTAAATGCCTGAACAGTTGGACTGGTGCTGAATTGAGCGTCACCTTCTGACAAGCTCTGGCCGGTGTTGGCGACTATGTCGAGAACATCAGGCGTTCCACTGATTACGAGTCGGTCGCTGGATTCCAGTTCGTAAACATCTGCACCGTAAAACTCTGCGGTTGCGTCGAGAATTTCAATCTCACGTTCTGAAAAAGTGGCTGCGTCTACCCCAATGCTTCCGGTAGATGTGTCAAGTCCCTGATTTTCTTCAGTCGACTGAGTTGTTGCAGCTGAAACAATAGAAGCAGTCGGAGTCTGTGAAAGCACGAAGACCGACGGTGCGAGAACGGCAATTATTGGCACCACAAATCTAGGCCCTCGCAACGTGGGACGTTTTGAACTGGATGCTGATTTTGACATTTGTATTTGTTAAATGCTGACACCAAAGTAATCGTCAGACAAAGTCAAATTGTTACGGATTTTTTGAAAACTTTTGACTGCGAACATTCGGCTTTTGGTCACTGATTGAAACCTATTACACCGGAAGCCTTGCGTGTCGGGTATTTTTAGGAGCCCGATAGCAAATCTTGAGATTCATCGAAGAGGCCTAAATCTCCTCGTTAACGAAGTTTGATTCTCAAATTGATCCACCGTTAGTCGAAAAGTTTCGGCTCTGCCTTGCTGGTTGTAAGCAGACGTTGCTGTACTACGGTCGAACTATGACTCATCCAGCGATTGCAAGCGAAAAGATTAACAACGTTCTTTGCGTCACAGTTGACGACGGTAGGGCTAACGCCTTCTCGGTCTCCTTGCTGGAGGCGCTCGGTGAGGAGTTGGCGAAAGCGGAAGCGGATGCTGACATCCGATCGGTAGTTCTCTCTGGCAACACGAAAGCATTTTTTGCAGGTTTCGATTTGGACGTGATTAATTCTGGTGATCCGAAAGCGATTACCGGTTTAGTGTCAGCTGGCGGGTCGTTCATCCGCCAGGTGTATGGCGCATCGCTGCCGGTGGTAGCGGCGTCGACTGGTCATGCAGTTGCCGCTGGGGCGCTGCTGTTGCTCGGCTGTGACTACCGCGTTGGAGTTGATGGTCCGGTAAAGATTGGGCTCAATGAGGTTGCGATCTCGTTGACGCTCCCGGAGTGGGCATTGGTAATTGCGAGAGACCGTCTTTCAAAACGTTACTTGCAGGTTTCGGTAGCGAACGCCAAGATCTTCGACGGTGCGGGTGCGGTCGATGCAGGGTTTTTAGATGAAGTAACTTCGTCAGATCAGGTCACTGCTCGAGCGGTTGAAGTGGCCCAGGGTTTCGCTGAGCAACTTGATGCGAGGGCGTATGCATCTACGGTGCACGCTTTACGAGGAGATGTGCTCAGTCAGATGGACTCAGCGGTTCTGGCTGATCGCGCCGCTGTTGGCATCTGAACGCACAAGCGCTTTGTCGAGGCCGATGTAGCTAAATTAAAGGTTGTCCGACAAGCGACACAGTTCATCAGATCCAAGGGCTGATGAATTCTGCCGGTCAGCCAGAACTTGGAGGTCGAACGCCGATCAAAGTGGCGGTCATCGTCGCGATGAGTCGATCGGGGTTGTCCGTTGTGTAGAACGCTGCTTCTGCAGCGGTGAGCGTGGTGCCAGCTCGGAGGACTGTGCCGCGTCCTTCGAACTGCGCTCCTGCTGCTGGTCGAAGAAGGTTGAGCTTGTATTCGACGGTGAGCACCTCGGTGCCGAGCGGCATAAGAGTTTGTGAGGCCCAGCCACAAGAGGAATCAAGAATTGTTCCGATAATGCCTGCGTGGAGAAAGCCATGGTGTTGGGTGAGTGACTCGCTGGCTTCGATTCGAAGCCGGACCTCTCCTGAGGCGACAAGGTGCAGCTTGGCTCCAATGGTCGCCATGAGCCCTTGTTTAGAGAAACTGTCCTGGATAGCTGTCACTATTTCAGAGTCGGGTTCGAAGTGTTCCATGATTTCCTTGCTGTGAGGGCTCTCCAAGATGCGTTGGTCTTTTCCTTTGGCTTCGGGCTTTCCCTTTCAGCATTGCAGGTCAGAGACAGTTTGTCTCTCAAAGTCCCTGGGATTTAACGCGGTCCCATTTCCGAGCAATCCAAGACCCGCGGCGGTTCATGTAGTGCTAGTTGTGTAGTTCGAGGCATTGAATTGAGGCTCGAACCTCAGTTCGCCGACTTTTCCAAATTCTGAGAGATGCTGGCCTAATTAGCGGTCGCTTCCGAGGAAGTCGGCATCCCGATCTTATTAAGCGGACATGGCGTACCGGGGTAGCTGCGCGTGAGTCGACCGATAATCATCTACCTGAGCTGAGATGCCCTGATCCAGCTCTACAGTCGGTCTCCAACCCAGAATGCTCTCGGCGAGACTTGCTGAACCATCTGTTCGTGGAATGTCACCTGAGACTGGTGGCGCCGCTATCCGTTGAATTCTTTGTCCAAGCCCCACGGCAGCCTCAACTGATTCGATCATTTCTTTGATCGATACGGCGGATCCACCTGAGATGTTGAAGACCTGCCCCGGCGAGGTGTCTGCCGTCATGGCTGCGACGTTCGCTCTAGCAACATCGCCAACAAAGGTAAAGTCTCGTACCTGGTTGCCGGTGCCGAAAATTCTTACTGGAGAGCCGTTATGCGCTGCTGCGATAAGGCGGTGGGTGAGCATGTCGGGCCGCTGGCCGGGACCGTAGACCGTGAAGTAGCGAAGACTTGTGGTGTGTAGTCCACGTTCGGAAGAATAAAGCCGGCATAGCTGCTCTCCAGCGAGCTTTGATACGGCATATGGGCTCATTGGTTCGAGAGGCGCTGTTTCAGTTGTGGGGTAGTCGCTTGAATTACCGTAAACAGACGATGACGAGGCGTAGATCACCCTAGGGACACCGCAGTCGAGAGCAGCGTCAAGCACATGTTTCGTTGCTGTCACATTTGCGGTTGCGTAACTTTCGAATTCGCCCCACGATGCTCTGACGCCTGGCTGGGCAGCAAGGTGGATGACGGTCGTGTCTCGATCGAAAAGGTCCCGACAGTCGTCTTTCGCTAGATCGAGTTTCTGAAATGAAAAGTTCGATGTTTGAACGAGCCGGGAGAGCCGAGCAACTTTGATCAGTGGGTCGTAGTAGTTGGTCATTGAGTCAATGCCGACTACCTCATGGCCACTTTTGAGCAACATATGGGCGGTCTGTGAGCCGATGAACCCGGCGGCCCCTGTGATAACGATTCGCACGATTTAATCTCCTCAGATCTCGACAGTGAGCGGAAACTTTTCTTAATTAGCTTGCAAACTATAACATGTTAGGCTAGCCTATCATCTGCTGGTTAGCAAACAATATTTTTAACAGAAAGAGGTTGATAATGACCAGAGGAAGATTCTCAAGTAGGGGCAAGGCAATGGTCATCTTGTCAACGGTGCTCTTCGCTACTACCGCCTGCGGCACCGATGACGGAGCTTCGGTCTCAAACCTCTCTGAAAGTGAGAGCGGTTCGGGTTCAGGAAGCGGTTCGGGTTCAGGAAGCAGCTCGGGCTCCAGTAGCGGATCCGCATCGTCGTCTGCGAGCGCGTCCGGCTCTTCGAGTGGAACAGCCGACCCGACAGCGGCAACTCCAGGTGACGGAGGCTACGACTATGCCGGAAACATCGACAGCCACAGACTTGTCGTGCTTGACGTCTGCGAAATCAATGGCATGCTCCCGAAAGACGAGGCGATCGACTTCGCAGCTGTTGAGGCGGTTTACCGAGACGGAGTCAACTCGGTCAAGAGCGACGGGTCGGTTCGGTCTATCGGCGGTTTCGCAAGTCGTGATGACCGGAACCCAGACCACCAAGAATATTTTGGCACTTCAACGCCGCTCGATGACTTCGTCACTGCAGCTTTGGAAGGTACCGGTCCATTCGCTGGTGAGCCCGAGTCAGTTCGTCGACAGGGCATTCAAAAGGGAATCATGAACCAAATTATGGTGGCGTGGACGATCCACGAGTTCAATGCGGCGTTGGCGAAAGCCGCTGACGGTAACTTCGACCCCCAAACGGGAGCACCACACAACTGGGACGAGGGCTGGGCCTTCTACCACGGCGCTGACGCCGGGTGCGGCCCGTACGCAACCGGTAACAAGAGGGCCGGAAACTTTGGCACAGAAGCCGCTAGCGGGAACGCCAAGGCGAACGATCAGATTCTTGCGGCGATGATCGCTGGTCGTGATGCACTTGTTGCTGGTGATGTTGCAGGTGCCGAGCTTGCTACCGCCGATGCGCTCCAAGGGTTGGCCATAATTTATAGCCAAGCAACTCTCCGCTATGCCCAGATCGTCGATGATGATCTTGCTGAAGGTGACTCCGAAGCCGCCCGTGTGCACCAAGCCGAAGGCTGGGCCTTCAGCCGAGTACTCGCACCAACGTTCGCTGCAAATGGAGCAGACATGGCAGCAATCGAAGGCTTCTACAATTTGGAGAATGATCCAGGAACCGGCGGATACGCCATCATTGAGGCCGCGCTGCAGCCAGCATGGAATGCGATGGGCATCTCCGCCGAGGACATCGGCTCGCTTAGCTGACCAAAATCCTCAAGGGCCCGGCTCAGGACAACGAGACCACTCATGAGTGTGCTCGTTGCCGGGGCCGGGCCTACGGGTCTTATTGCAGCGAGGGCCCTTGCCGACAGAGGACACGATGTCCTTTTAATTGACCAGGCCCCTGCAGTCGGCGGCATGTCGTCGAGTTTCGAGATCGCCGGACAGCGGGTCGACTTTGGGTCTCACCGCCTTCACGGCCGCGCTGATCCTAAACTTCTCGACGAACTTCGAGAACTTCTCGGCGAAGACCTTCAACGTCGTGATCGAAATGGACGCATTCGGTTGCTCGGCCGTTGGGTTGCTTTCCCTCTGCGGTTTCGTGATCTCCTAACTGGCCTACCGCGGTGGTTTGCTGTTCGGGCGGCTTTGGACGCCGCCCTCTCTCCATTTCGTCGCGCAAACGGGACAAATTTCGCCCAGGACGTGAGGGCAGGCCTCGGCCCTACAGTCTTTGATGCCTTCTATGCCCCCTATGCAAAAAAGCTGTGGGGACTCCCGGCTGAGGAGATTGACGCCTCAATGGCAAAGCGTCGTGTGTCTGCGGGTGGGCCCCTTGACATTGTGCGTCGCTTGGTTTCGGTGCGAAGTGAGGAGGGAAAATCTTTTTACTATCCGCGCCTCGGATATGGGCAGATCATCGATGCTATTGCTGACTCGGCGACCAGATCTGGCGTCGAAATCTGTCTTTCAACGCGGCTTGATGCTCTCACTTGTACTGAGGATGGTGTGGATGCAGTGTTGTGTGGACCGAACGGTTTCGAGACTCGTCGATTCTCGACCTGCGTGTCAACGGTGGCGGTGCAACACCTCGTGGATGCATCGATGCCAGCAGTTCCATCCGAAGTGGCGGATGCTGCGAGCCGGCTAGAACATCGCGGAATGTTGCTTGTCTACCTCGTGATCCCTCGACCGCAATACACACCATTTGATGCGCATTATTTTCCAGGTCAGGACACACTTGTGGCCAGACTGTCTGAACCGAAAAATTACCGTGATGGAGACGATCCTGCTGAAAGCACGGTGCTTTGCGCTGAGATTCCATGCGATGAGGGCGGTGATCTTTGGCAGATGAACAGCGAATCGTTGGGTGGACTAGTGAGCCGACAGCTCGTTGAGCAGGGCCTACCAGTGACTGGGCATGTCGCAACGGAAGTTCGCCGCTTGCCGCGCGTTTATCCCAAGTACCGACACGGCTATCAAGATGACCTTGATTGCATTGAGACGTGGGTTAACGAGCAACCAAGACTTGTGACCGTCGGTCGTCTTGGCTTATTTGTCCCGGACAATCTTCATCATGTAATCGAGATGGGTAATGCTGTCGCTCGTGTCGTCAATAGTGATGGCATCGTTGATCGTGAAGCCTGGAGATTGCGACGTGAAGAGTTTCGCTCGAACGTTGTCGAAGATTGATTTCGAGAGTCTCACTTCTTTCAGGTTGTATTGAGCTCCCGTGCAACGGCAGGTACGACACGCCGCAGGTACGGACCCAATTTGATGAAGCTTTTGCCACTGGTCCGGAATCGGTACGTGATACCAACTTCTTGGTAGCGAAATCCTTTAGCGATCAGATCAAGGGTGATTACCTGCGCGTAGTTGAAATCATGGATTATCTCGGCAGAGGAAGCGGCCTCAGGGGAGAATGCCCGATAGCCCGATTGCCCGTCGGTCACCGGAGTGCGACTCAGGAACGCCACTAGCTTGGTGAGGACAATGTTGCCCAGACGCCGATGGGGTCGCATATGTTCAATGGTTCCAAGGAAGCGGCTACCGACCACGTAATCGGCTTCACCTTCAAGAATTGGGGTAACGAGATTCTCAAGTTCCTCAGGTGGGTATTCCTCGTCGGCGTCGCAAAATGCAACCGCAACTGGATTATGCGTCATCTCATGTTCGAGGCCGAAACGCACCCCTGCGCCTAGGCCCCGAGTCTCTCCGAATGAGACAACTTCAGCGCCGGTATTGGTTGCGATTTGTGCGGTGCGGTCAGTTGAACCGTCGTCGATGATGAGAGTGTGAACTGGGTGACCCGCAATCTCAGCTGGAACCCTGCGGATGCACTCGCCAACCGCTTTTTCCTCATTGAGGGCTGGCATGAACAGAACAATGGGACGACCGGCTTCAGCGGCACCACGACGACGTGCGACTTCAGCTTGTGGGCTTTGACCGATAGTGCGTGGGAGTCGGAGACGACCGAGAAAGCCAGGGCTTGGGGCAAATACGGCGATTCCTCCTGCGATCAGTGAGTACAGAGTCTTTAATGCGTGAGCAGTCACGGCTGCAACGAGGGCAGTTTCACTGTCGTGGCCTAACGCAAGGTAGGCAGCAACCGATGCCGCCTCGTAGGTACCGATGCCACTCGGTGCAATTGCAACGATTTGAGCTGAAACGGCGATAGTTGTGACGACTACGGCATCGGAGAATCCGATTTCCAAACCAGCCCAAGAGGCACTTTGCCACACAAGCACTGCCTCGAATAACCAAGCCACCGCAGTGAGCCCGAGAGTGACGGGCCCGGGAAGTCGAACTGAAGTTGTAGCCCGAGCGGTTTTCGCAAGCCATATCCCACTGCCCACTGCCACAAGGCCCAGAACCGCAGCAACCGGTACGATCCACCCTCCAACGACTCCCTGCATGGCGTTTGGAGCAAGTATCCAGGCGAGACCAAGTACACAAATAATGTCAGCGCTTCGAAGCGCAAGAGTGGAGGATGCTGCGACATCAAGTGAAGTCGAGGTCCGGCGCACGACGCTGGCAACTCTCAATGGCTCTCCGAGCCGAAGAGGGAGGACATGGTTCGCTCCAAGGGCGAGGTGGATTCCGGCGAGGGATTGGCCGAGCGTGAGGCCCGGCACTATCCACCGCCAGGCGACAGACCTCAGGAGGAACGCCACTAGAAACGCTCCCGTTGCCAGGGTGAGTCCGACAGGATCGCTCAGGGCGGAGTCGACTGCATTACGCAACATTGCGCCATCGATCACCGTGACTAAAGCTGCGATTCCGAATACGGATGAAATCACGGCAAAGATGATTACGGAACGTCGGGTGGTCAATTTGACCCCGATGTATCGCAAAAAAGACTTCATTTAGACAGGTTACTGCAAGATTCGCACAATTAGTTAGGCATGCCTAACTAATTTTCATAATGTTACGGTACGATAGAGAGTATGCATCTCCAAACGCGGCATTTCTTGGTTGCTCTGTCAGCCGTAAGTATTTTGAGTTTGCCTACGGCCTGCGGCGGTGACGGTGACACGATCAGGGTGTATACAGGTCGTCACTACGACCTAGAGGAAGCGTTTCAACTGTTTTCCTCGGAAACAGGAGTCTCAATTGAATTCCTTCAAGGTTCTGATGCTGAGCTTCGTGAACGGATCGCCGCTGAGGGGGAGGACACCCAAGCAGACATCTACATGACTGTTGACGCAGGGAACCTAGCGCGAGCGGCTGAGCAGGGGGTGTTCATTGAAGTCGAATCCGATGTGCTGAATGAGGCAGTCCCTGAGTCACTGCGAGATCCCGACGGTCAGTGGTATGCGTTAAGCCGGCGGGCAAGAACAATTGTGTATAGCTCGGAGCGGGTCTCTTCAGCCGAGGCACCTTCGACCTACGAGGAACTCGCTGGCCCAGAGTGGAAGGGAAGGCTCTGTCTTCGAAATTCGTCGAATACCTACACGCAGTCCCTAGTGGCAAGTTTGATTGGAAACGTGGGTTATGGCGAGGCTCTCCGAATTGTTTCGGGTTGGGCTGACAACGCGGAAATTCTTTCCAACGATGTGATCGCGCTGAACTCTGTTCGTGACGGTCTCTGTGATGTGGCAATAGTCAATCACTATTACCTTGCCCGGCTTATGGAGGATGACCCTGACTTCCCGGTCTCGTTGGTGTGGGCAGACCAAGAGGGGCGCGGGACGCATGTCAATATCTCGGGTGCAGGCATAACGAAGTACGCCGATGACCCCGAGCTTGCCCTTCAACTACTCGAGTGGTTGGCAACTGATGGGCAGAACACCTTTGTTGACGGGAACCATGAATATCCCGTGAACCCGGCGGTGGCTCCTGAAGATTTGATAGCTGATGAATTTGGTTCAACCTTTGTTGCTGACGATTTGAATGCGGCTGAGTTCGGTGCGTTGAACGCTGATGCCGTTCGGCTTCTCGACGAAGCCGGCTACGAGTAAATAGTTGGTAACCTTCGAGACACTCGTATGGCGTTACATCGGAAGGCATCGAAAGATGGCCTAGCTTGGCATTCGACTGCCGTAGTGATAGCCACCGTAGTGGCGATTCCGGTTGGCGTACTTGCGTTCAGTGTCCTTAGCCCATCTGTAGATGTATGGCGGCAACAGTGGAACACTCGACTGCCTCGCCAACTGATTGAAACCTCGATTTTGCTTTGCGGCGTTGGCGTCGGCTCACTCTTGGTTGGCGGCGGCCTTGCATGGCTTGTATCGGCCTACCAGTTCCCTGGCTCTCGGGTGTTTACCTGGCTTCTTATCGCTCCGCTAGCAGTTCCCTCATATGTGTTGGGATTCGTAACTCTCTCAGTTTTCGGTTTCACTGGACCGATACAGGGGTGGTGGCGAGAAATCTTCGGCCAGAATGCGTGGTTCCCGCCTATTCGATCGCTTGGTGGAGCAATCATTGTTTTTACACTCGTTCTTTATCCCTACGTGTTTCTCTTGGCTCGAGCTGCGTTGGCTGATCAGGCTGGAAGCTCCTATCAAGTAGCCCGGAGTCTTGGTGCGAGACCGTTTGAAGCTGCCCGGCGGGTCATGTTCCCGCAACTGAGGCCTGCGCTGGCGGCTGGCGTGGCGATCGTGGCGATGGAAACATTGACTGATTTTGGGACTGTGCAATATTTCGGAATTGACACGGTTTCCGTTGGTGTCTTTCGGATCTGGCGAGGCACCTTCGATCTCGATGCAGCCTCAGAATTCGCAACGCTTGTACTGCTATTTGCTTTCGTGGTGATTGGGCTTGAACGGCTTGGTCGAGGTCGAGCAAAATTTGGCGAGGCCGGTGGTGCTGCATCGGGACTCGTTCAACGGCGTTTGAGAGGCATCCGGTCAGTGCTCGCCTTTCTGTTATGTGGTTTGGTTTTAACGCTAAGTTTCGCCGCCCCAACTATTCAGTTGCTCACTTGGGCAATTAGCGAAGCCACAGGTCCACGGGGCACCCCACTGTTAGAGCGCTTTGCCGAGTTCTTGGCGAACACGCTGCTCCTAGCAGCGATTGTCGCCATCGTGTGTGGAGTCGGGGCGATTCTTGTTGCGAATGCTGTGCGATTTTCTGGACGGTCTGGAACCCGACTTGCGGCACGTGTCGCGTCGGTCGGCTACGCAGTTCCAGGACCAGTCGTTGCAATTGGATCAGTTTTTGTTTTGGTCGGCTTGGACGATGGGTTGGGTCTTATCGGTATTGGCCTCCCGGGCGCAGTAGCAACTGGTTCACTGATTGGTCTGGTTTACGCGCAAACCGTTCGCTACCTGGCTCCTGCATTGCAGACGGTTGAAGCGGGTATAGAGCAGGTTCCTCATGAGATGACGGGAGCAGCGCGTAGCCTTGGCTCGAGGCCGCGATCGGTGGTCGCCTCGGTCCATCTTCCGCTTGCAAGAACGAGTGTGTTGACTGGTCTTGTGCTGGTTACCGTCGATGTTCTAAAGGAGTTGCCAATTGTCTTGCTGCTCCGACCAATCGGCTTTGACACTCTTTCTGTCTGGACATTTAACTTGGCCTCAGAATCAAGATTTGAACAGGCTGCCCTTCCAGCAGTAGCAATTATCATCGTGGCGATGATTCCTGTCGGTCTTCTTGCGCGCCAACTCTCTCGAGGAGCGTCATGAGTAGACCACTGCCTCTTATGGCGAGCGAGGTCTGGAAGACATTTGATGGTGTTACCGCGGTGAGTGGCGTGAGTCTTGAACTCGGTGAGGGGGAAACGGTTGCGCTTGTAGGTCCGAGCGGTTGCGGCAAATCGTCGCTTCTTCGCATGATTGCTGGTCTAGATGGTGTTGACGGCGGGGAGATTCAACTGCAAGGTGTTTTGGTTGACGATGGCCAGGGTCGTGTGATGCCGGAGAATAGGTCGGTTGGCATTGTTTTTCAGGAGCACGCCCTCTTTGGTCATCTCACCGTTGCCCAAAATGTTGGCTTTGGCCTGAGGACTCGGTCACGAAGTGATTGTCGGGCTCGGGTGGCTGAGATGCTGGCCTTAATCGAACTGCCGGAGTTTTCCGATCGCTTCCCTCACGAGTTGTCTGGTGGGGAACGTCAGCGGGTAGCACTAGCGAGAGCTTTAGCGCCCGGGCCGACGGTGATGTTGTTCGACGAGCCGTTCGCCAGCCTTGATCAGAATCTTCGAGTCCAGTTGCGCGAGCAGGTGGCGCAGGTGTTGGATTCCACGAATACACCGGCGCTGTTCGTGACACACGACCCTCGCGAGGCTCTTGCTTTGGGTGACCGGATTGCAGTTATGCGAGCAGGCCAAATTGAGCAGGTTGGTGTCCCTGAGGAGATCTATCGGCAGCCATCAACAATGTTTGTTGCGTCGTTCATGGATGAGGCGAACTTCCTCTCAATTACAAAAGATGGCAGCGGATGGTCGACAGTCCTTGGTGCAGTTGAACAAAGCTCCGAGGGAGACTTTGTTGCAATGGTTAGACCAAGTGACGTTGAGTTCGCATCGGATGACAGCGGTGACTCAAAAATTCAGAGATGCGAATATGCCGGCTCTCATTGGCTACTGCAAGTTCGCCTTCGAACCGGTGATGAAGTTGTGGCGCTTGCCGGGCCCGACTCACGTCCAGCTGTAGGGGATCGAGGCACCCTAGGTTTGCGCCCTGGGGCGAGACAGGTTGTCGTTTGTCAGTCTTAATTAGGCTGTCGTAACGAGGATTCGATCACTGGCAAATTCGCCGACACCAACGTGAGACCCGTCGATCTCAACTGTCGTTGTGCCATCAGGGGAGCGCGATGTCACTGTTCCTTGGTTTCCGGGNACAATTGCGGAACTTTCAAGAAACTCAAGCATGCCGTCGCGGTATTCGAGCTCTTCGGGAATTCGCTCAACTCGGAAGCTACCGCCGGCTTTGATGTGGCTCAGCGAGGTACTCTGCGTCGGTTCTTCATATCCCGATCCAGGAATTGGGTTGCCATGGGGACAGGTTGTGGGATCCTCCAGGATCCTCACTAGGGCAGCTTCAACGTCGGGAGAAATTACATGCTCCCAGCGTCCTGCCTCTTGGTGGGCTTGGGACCATGACAGATCAAGAACGTCGGTTAGGAAGCGCTCAGCCAGCCTGTGCCGTCGAACAACACGAGTCGCTAGTTCTGAACCGGCTGAGGTGAGCGAAATGATGCCGGCTTCGGAAGAAACAAGGCCTTCACGCTCCATCTTCCTAATCATCTCCGACACAGCGGGCCGTGAAACATCCAAGCGTTCTGCAACTCGAGCCTGAATGATTTCTACGTCGTCTTCAGACAACTCGTAAATGGCTTCGCAATATTCTTCGAATGCTGGGTGGAATTCGGGTGTCTCGTACGACATAACGCAATTCTAACCCACCCAAGTTCTCCATGCGGAAAGGTACGGCAAGAGATCAGAACAACCATTGTCGTAGGGCGATATGACTATCTGCAGCGTATGAAACAGCAATGGGAATTTAAGAGGACTTATGAGGGCCTCGGATTTCAAAGTGCTCAAACTTTTTGATGTTTCTACTGCTCTCGCTGTTGCGAAAAGGCCTCGTCTCTCTGCGATGGACTGAAGACAGAGATGTGGAAAATCGTTCAAATTTGTGTTGCTTTTGCGAAGCGCCTCTTGGCCTTAGCCCGACGCTTACCGGTGAGCTCTCGCTTGCGGAGGCGCTTGGTTGCGGTCTGTTGGGGACTGTTGGTTGCGCCATCAGCCAGAGCAATCAGATCTCGCCGCACCACTTTCCCACGTAGGTTCTCAAACCATCGGGGTCCCTCGGGGCCAATGACGACCGCTGTTGGTCCGCTACAACTGCCTTGGCAACTGATGGAGGCGAAGGTTAGTGACGCCGATTGGGCCTCGCGCTGGAGGCCAGCATAAGCCTTTCTTTGCTTCTGGCAAGCTCCACCGTTGCAGAGAAATAGGCAAACCGGCGACGGCTTATTCGGCATACCATACATGTTAACATGGGCTAACTAAACAGCAAGAAGAAAAATGTATTCTGTAGGCTCGATGGAGATTTTGGTGCTCAGAAAAGGACACATCAATGCNGNACGACACGATCGACGAAGCCGAGGTAATTTCCTCCCTGAATGCAATTTTGGAGGCGGAGCTTGCTGGAGTCGTTCGTTATACGCACTACTCGCTAATGATCACTGGACCGCATCGCATTCCGTTAGTCAGTTTCCTTCAGGCGCAGGCCAACGAATCGCTCCTCCACGCGCAGCAAGTGGGGGAAATCATTACCGGTCTTGGAGGTCACGCTTCGACTCGTATTGCGCCGATCGAAGAGACGCACAATCACAGCACAAATCAAATTCTCGAGGAGAGCCTGGAGCACGAGCTCACAGCCGTCAAGCTCTACCGAAACCTTCTTCTNGCNGTCGATGGTAAATCGGTTTTTCTNGAGGAGTTTGCGCGAGGACAGATTGCCGCAGAGGAAGAACACCAGCTCGAGTTGCGCAAAATGCTGCGCGACTTCTCTTAATCAAAACCGTACAACCGGATTCAACTGACCGTGATGCGGTGGGCACTCATCTGCTTTTTGGCAGCGGTAGCAGCGGGTTTCGTCGGAATCGACGCTCGTGCGACTTACGGCGCTCGGGTAAGTGCCGATGAGCCGCAATATTTACTCACTGCGATAAGCCTTGGCGAGGACTTCGACCTTGACATCTCTGACGAGCTTGAAGATCAGCGTTACCTGCCGTTCCACGAAATNACGGTTGACCAACAAACCNTCGATTTAAACAGCGATGGGCAGCGCATTAGTCCGCACGATCCGCTGTTACCGCTCGTTCTCGCTGGACCGATGAGGATTGGCGGATGGGTTGCTGCGAAGGCAACCCTTGCGATCATGCTCGGATTTGTTGCTGCTATCACGCATTTTCTTGCGTCGAAGCGTTTCGGGGTTGACCCTCGAATTGCTGGGCTTGTTGTTGTGGGATTTTTTGTCTCGTCGCCATTGGCGACATACGGCTCCCAGATTTATCCGGCAACTCTTGCTGCTCTTTGCGTAGTAGTTGCCGCTATCGGGACAACCGGTGTGCTTCAAGGAGGAAGAACGGTACTTGCGGTACTTGCCGTACTGGCCTTGCCGTGGCTGTCCGTGAAATACGTTCCTCTTGCATCAGTGTTCGCTGTTGCGCTGCTCGTTCGCCACTTTTCGACCGCTCACATCCGAAAGTTGGCGACGATAGTTGGGGTATTTGCCGTTGCGAGCATCACCTACGCAGTTGTTCACCGGCAGATCTGGGGTGGCTGGACCGTTTACTCAAGCGGAGACCATTTCGTGGACGGCGAGTTTCTGGTTGTTGGGAGTAATCCGAACTACATAGCTCGGTCCAACCGTTTGGTTGGACTTCTTGTCGACCGCTATTTCGGTATCGCCGCTTGGGCCCCGGCATACTTGCTCGCCCCGGCAGGCCTTACCGCCTTATTTCTTCACCGGAAAAAGCACAAATGGTTTTCGTCTTCCGACTCAACTGTTTTGCTTTCCGCTATCGCTGTCTGTTGGGCGGTCGCAACTTGGGTTGCTTTGACAATGCATGGCTGGTGGTGGCCCCGGCGCCAGATCGTTCCTGTCCTACCTCTGATAGTCATTGGTACTGCGGTGCTTGTTGAACGTTTCCGGTTTTTGCTTTGGCCAATGATGGCGGCGGGACTTTGGGGCCTAGTCAATTGGGTTTGGATTGCTACTGAGGCTTCAACTGATCGGCGGGCATTGATTGTGGATCATGAAGACACCGCTAACCCGTTATTTCAGTTATGGAGTCGATTGCTGCCGGACCATCGTGTCGATGCACTTGCTGATCAACTGATGACTTTGGCATGGGTTGCCGTCCTGCTCATACCGACCCTGTTTGTTGCTAGGGCTAACCGCCGACTGATCAGGCCGTCGCACTGCTGCTCTCGCGTCAATTCCGAAGTTGTGAAGTGAAGGTCACAGATGGTTCTGGGCTATCAGGCATGAATAGGTTGGGCAGCCATCATCAGGTTGTTTGACACTTACTTTGCACTAGGCCATCAAGTGCGAGTGAGAACAATGGGGCACTGACATTTCTGGATGGCATTCAACTTCAGTCGTCGTTCTCAGCTCTCCCGGCATTGTTTCCTGGTTCGCCGACTCTTGCTTAACTTGCGTACCGTGATTCACAAGTGAGGGGTTTGGGTTCCAACGAGGAATTTACTTCTCTGAGGGCCTCTTCGAACGAAAACGAGGAGCTCCCCGAACATTGACAAGAGCACGGAGCGCTGAGCTTTATGGAATTTGACATCATGGTGGGTCCTAACCGTTGGAAAGATGCCGCGGAACTTGCATCAAGGGCCGAAAGCGCGAGTTTCTCCGGGTTGATGTTCACTGAAACCGGTCAAACGCCGTGGATGAGTATTGCGGCTGCCGCTATGGCAGCGCCTCGGCTCACGTACTCAACTGGTATCGCTGTTGCGTTCCCAATGAGTCCAATGGTTGCTGCGAGCCTTGCGTGGGAGTTGGCAGACAATACCCAAGGCCAGTTTCGTTTAGGGCTAGGCAGCCAGGTTCGAGCGCATATTGAGCGCCGCTATGGCATGGAATTTGATCCTCCTGGACCGCGCATGCGTGATTACTTGCATGCAGTGCAGGCCACACTTGCTGCGTTCCGAGGCGAAGCCAAGCTTGACCATCGAGGCCCGTATTACCAACTCACAATGCTTCCTCAGCAATGGATGCCGCTTTCGCACGACCATGGTGATGTCAAAGTTGACGTCTCAGCAGTTGGTCCATGGATGACCCGCATGGCCGGGGCGGTTGCTGACGGAGTTCATGTGCATCCTCTTCACTCCGTTCACTACATCAACGAGCGGTTGCTTCCCGTAGTTGCTGAGGGCGCAGCGAGTGCAGGTCGTGACCCCGCTGAAGTCGATTTATTGATCCCAGCATTCATCGTGCCCGGCGACACTCCTGAAGAACGTGAGGCGCTCGCACACAGAGCGCGGACCCAAATCGGATTTTACGGGTCGACAAAGAATTATGCGTTCCAATTTGAAGACCTCGGATTTGACGGCGTGTCAAGCCGGTTGAATGACTGCATCAAAGCGGGCGATCTAACCGGGCTTGCCGCAACGATCACCGATGAAATGCTCGACACATTCGCAATTGTTGGACCGTGGAATGAGATTGCCGATCGTCTGATCGACCGTTATCAGGGTCTCGCTGAACGGGTGATCTCGTATCTCACCGTTGACGATCTGGCTGCCAATCCTGGCAACGTGTCGAAATGGCGCGACGTTGCGACGGCGGTAACGGCAGCGTGAGAACACAGGCGTTATACGTATGCTGGCGTTGGGTAGACGTAATCTAGAGACGGAGCCATTGTTGGAGGCGACTGGGGTGATTGAGTGAACTCAATTTCATGTTTGGTGCAGGCTGAAGGGACAGCAGCGCAACAGCAGAGCGAACTTGAGCAAGCGCTCCGTAGTAATCACGCCGCTCAGCTTGGCGGGGCAGAAGTCGATATCTCGTGGCGGCTCGTTGAGTCTGGACAAATGTTTACCGGAGGGTCTCCGAGCTCGTCATCGGTGATCGCCTGCACCATCAACGGCCCGACTACGTTGACGCAGCGTGAGACATACATGCGGTCGATCTGTGACTTTTGGACCGACATCACTGGCTGTACCGATCATGAGATCGTTGTATCTATTAGCGAGGTCTTGGATCTCTCCACATCACATGAAAGCGCGAATTCCTAATGCCCTTCTACCATGCCATCGTTCGCCCCGAGGTTCTCGCACCTGCCGACCGAGAGGCACTCTCTAAAGACGTAACGAATGTTCATTGCGACGTCACGGGAGCACCTCGAACATTCGTTCACGTGTTATACACCGTTGACGACGCAAACCGACTACCAGACGACATCGACGTGCTGTACCGAGCCAATATCCGCTCAGGCCGCACAACTGAACAAAAGGCTGAACTCACCACCCGTCTGCAGAACGCCACGGCGGAGCGGACTAGTGCGAGTGCTTCGAGAGTTGCGATTCACATCGAAGAGACAGAAGCGTCGTTTGTGATGGAGGGTGGCAGCCTGCTTCCTGAACCTGGTTCACCTGAAGAAGAAGCGTGGAAAGCGCTCGATACGTGACGCGAAGTTCAGCACCCGAGTGGGTACAGATCGTTATGGGAGACTGATCACGTGATTCCCGCTGATGAAACCTATGACGGTACTTGGCCATATGCGCCACAGTTTTTTGACGGATGCGGATTTCGACAGCATTACGTCGACGTGGGGGAGGGGGACCCCATTGTGTGCCTGCACGGTGAGCCGACATGGGGGTACCTCTATCGACACATGATTGACCCACTCGCTGAACATGGTCGGGTTATCGTTCCCGACCATATGGGGTTCGGGAAGAGCGAAACCCCGCAAGATAAGGCATACACATTGCAGACCCACACAGAAAACCTTGTCGGGTTGATCGAACATCTTGATTTGAGGAATATCACGTTCGTGATTCAAGACTGGGGTGGTCCAATCGGCACTGCGTTCACGGTGCGACACCCTGATCGGGTCGCGCGTCTTGTCTACATGAATACTGTGAGTGGGTATGGCCGTCCGGGGCCTGAGGTAACTCCGGCGAATGAGTCGCGTTGGTTGCGGTGGTTCGGTGAGGGGCTTGAGTCTGGTCGCACTGAGCAGGTGCTTCGCAACGCGGGGTCGACCGTGTTGTCGGTCATGCGAATCATTGGGTTCAGTAACCCTGAGGCGATGACCGATACGTGGGCTCGGGCGTACAGCGATCAGTTCCCTGATTGGGAAAGTTCCATCGGTGCATACGAGTTCCCAATGGATGTCTATACGGGGCGCATTGCGGAGTACGTCATAGCTGGCGTAGCGGGCGTGAGCGAGTTGGCGAAGAAACCGGCGATGTTATTAGAAGGAATGGCGGACCAAGGCATTCCGCCTGATCGAGCAATCGCAGATTTCCGTGGCGTGTGGCCCCACGGGCCCGTCGTTGAATTGCCTGATGTTGGCCATTTCTGCCAGGAGGATGCACCAGAAATTCTTGTCAGCAACATTGTGCAGTTTCTGCAGTCGAGCTAGGCAGCCGAAGAAACCAACTCTCGTAAAGTCCGGTTAAAGCGCTTGATGTCATCCTTCTCACCATCGATACTGGGCCAAAAGCACACAAGTTCAAGCAGTGGGGCGGGGGACGATCACGCCTCTAGTTTGATTTGACTATAAAACGGTCTAGTCTTCATGTCGGTTTCCGCTAGAACCTTTAGCCTTGACCCTTGCTGCAAAAATATCGCCTCAAGTCATGACAAAGCGACTCTCATTAAAGCTTCCCAAACTGGTGTGGTGCTCTCTCACAGTGGCGATAGTTGGCGCTCTGGTATTCGTGGGGCAATCCGCGGGAGTTCAAAAAGTTGCGGCATCTTCTCTCTCCACTACATGGTCGTGCACTGAGCAGGTAGCAGGCGGTACTCGAGGGCGCCTGTACCAGAGCGTTTCTGGTGGCGGTTCGCTCAGTCTGTATTCGTTCGCCGGGGGAGAAAGTGCTTCTTGGAGTCTCGACCTTCAGGGGACGTATTCACTGCCTGCGGGCAAGACGATAAACGCGCTTTCTCTCACTCCATCGGGAGAAATGTACGGGGTGCTGCAGATCGATGGAGGTTCTCCAGACAGGGAGCACCAACTTGTTCGGATTTACCCGCCTCCCACAGTTGGAGGCGCAGGGAGCTACGAAATTATTGGTCCCTACCAGTACCTGAGTAATACGTCGAAGGCGGTCAATGCAGGCGCCTACATCGAAATTGCAAATGAGGGGTTTCTTCTCATGGCGAGGAACGGAGGGGGAACGAACGCTGCCTTGTACAACCTTGCGACTGGGGTTTGGTCGGATTACAACGTGAGTGGTCAGGGGACCGTGAAAGACATCACTTGGCTACCAGAGCCGGTGACCTACAGCGGCATTACATACATCGCTGTTGGCATTGAGGAAAATAACGGCAATCAATCAGTCCTTTATGCAGCTGATGGGTCTGCGACAGCTGTAAACACGTCCCTTAACGGGTTTAGCTTTAACTCGTCGAAGGGCTGGGGTGCTGCGGCCTCGTACGAGGCGTCGAGTTCAAGTTCCTCGTCTGTGCTTATGGCGCGAAACGACGGAATTCTTGCTGAATGGGAATGGAACAACGGCTCGCCGTCTCTTACAACTGTGGGAACCGCTGCCGCGACAACGGACAACGACGGAGCTTCTTGCGGGTC
>PBWL01000055.1 GCA_002727235.1 Acidimicrobiaceae bacterium | reverse complement strand
GAACGGTCACTGCCTCATTGGTCGGGTTGAGCACAGAGAACCGCTCCGATGCCTGCGGGCCCTTCACGCCATCAGCAAACCACCAACGGTCGGCAAGCAGTGGTGCCGCCATTGATATCGACGTTCCACCACGTCGGTCATCGTCCGCCGTCGTCGATCGCCCGACCATCAACGCGCCTCGAACAGCCCGCACCGAAACACCTACCGATGCCTCACCTCGCGCACCACCACCTTCAACCCCAACATCAATCACCCGAACTGAGTAAGGCTGTACCGGGAGCCCGTTATACACCGATGGTTCGATCGTGCCCGAGGCTGTATGAAAAGAAACATCAACCACTACTTGATCTGCAGAGGGATTCGATAGCAACAGCATCTGTTCCGCAAGATCAACGGTATAGCCCTCGGCGAGATACCACTCTGACGAAAGATTGATTGAGCATGGGGTTACCGACTGACCGAGGCCTGCCGATGCCGGATAGAACGCGCGCTGCTCAACTAGCCCGCCACCGCCAAGAATCTCAACCGAAGTTGCGACGAACGTCCCCTGCTGCTCCGCATCAACGTCAACCTGCACTCGATCAAATGCAGGAACATCAACAATCTTCGTGCGCGCCGCAGCGGTGTCACTTAGGAACGTCACGCGCGCCGAAGTGGGCTGATCGCTCGTATTCGTCACGATCACAGCACCGCCGACGTCAGTCTCACCAGTCGCTGGCACCCCAGGACAAAACCAAGTGCTCTCCAAAATGTCATCTGACGGGACATACGGCACCCACACTTCAGGGGCGACATTGAATGACGCAACGCCAAGGTCATCTCGGGGCTGCTGCCCGAGCCACACCAACCCGAGCAATGACGACAATGTAATGACCAACATTGGGTATCGCCGATTGAACCGACCGCCCCTTAATTTGATCTTCGCGCTCACGACTCTGCTGCCTCGTGCTCAGACGGGTCACCGCTTGAGGGTGTAAACGTCATCATCGAAGCTCCAGCGGCGAGATCATGCTTGCTTATGCGCCGCTGAGGCCGCGTCGCCGCAAGAAAAGCTCCGAACCATGCAAGGGCGATGACTCCCTTAAAAACGTATGACACCGTTAAGGCATCATAAGACACGGTGATCTCGCCTCCGCTCGGGATGTCAAATGCAACGGTCTGGCCAAAGCCTGCCCTAGGAAGCAAGCCAGCTCCGTCCAGAGTCACACGCCATCGCTCGTCGAACGGGACTCCAAGATGCAACACACCTTCAGACGGAACCGACAACACCTGTGGGCCCTGAGCCATCACGGCATCGACGAATTCCTCTCCACCGTCACCTGCCAGCTCGACCGCAGCGATCCCATCGAGATCAGCGAGTAACAGGCTGCGCGCACCGGCATTGCGAGAGGCGTTCGCAGCACCACCGGTGAGAAACGCTGCCGGTGGAATCCACGACCGATTCACAAACGCCTCAATCGTCGGAGGCGACTGGATGACCCCGATATCGAGCTGGGCCGCTAACGCCGGAGAAAGGCCATCCGGGGGACTGACCGGATCATCGAATGTCGAGGCAATGCCGTCAGCCAGCGGAATGGCAACGAAACGGACGCCAAGCGGAGCGAGTAGGCGGCCAACACGAGAAGTCGATCCTGTCGAAAGAACAGTGAGGGCATCCCTCACAATGCGTGCGTCGTCACCCTCGGGCCGCAGAAACGCGTCACTGAGTGTTAGCCCACCCGCATCAGTGATCACAAATGAAATACCTGGAGCGAACTCATGGCCACGTACAGGTAAAACACGCGGATCACCAACCCAGAGCACTCGGTAAGCGCCGATCGATGAGTCCGACGGAAACTGTGTTTCGACAACACTGGACATTGGGTACGGACTCGCATCCCAATCGCCAGCACCAACCGACAAGACTCCCGGAACAACGCTGACCGCAATTGCAAGATTTGCGCACAATGCGAGCGGCTGCCTCCATCCAAATGCTCGGTCAAGCACATCAGAACCGAATCCGCTGGCAATACCTGCTGCAGGAAGTGTGGCTCCAAAGAGCATCACTACTGAGAGCACCGAGGCGGGCGGAAGATACGCCGTCGCCACCCCCCTTCCTGCGAGCAGCAGCAATAACAGACTAATGGCGACAAGCGATGCGCCACGTACCGCCCACGTCAACCTCCACGCCCGAGTGATGAGCAATGCGCTAATGACCGGAACAATGAGTGCTGCACCAAGAAGACCAAATCCGCCATCTCCGCCAAATGACATCGCATGACGAGCATCAGCCACTGAAACGCCTGTCAACTCACCGCCCGTTAGCGTGCTCCATCGCCACCCGAGGCTTGATGGCAGGAGCAACAACCAACTCGTGGAAGCCGCTGCAGCGGCAAGGACAAAACGCGCCACCACAAGTATTGGTGATCTCATCAACCATGAGGAGAGAGCAAAGAGGACGAGCACCCACACCACGAGAGGAACCACAACTGGAGCGAAAGACCCTCCCGCTGCAGTCACCAAGATGATCGCAAAAAGCATCCGGCGACGCTTTGCGGCCGAAACCGAGAGCACGCCATCGACAAGGTCTCCATCGACCGTCGACACATCGGCAACAACAATGCCTGCAAATTGCCGGGTGAGGTGCACGACCCAAGGCAGCACGGCATACACCGCAAAAGCGGCAGTATCACCCGCACCCAGCATTGACGGCACGATTGGCCCGGCCGCGTAAATCACCAGCGCAACAACCCGAGGCCGCGCCGTCGGATACACACCAGCCAGTCGCTGAAGCCCAAGAAGCCCAAGAAGGACGGCTCCGACTCCAAGCCCCCAGCCAGTGAGTAATGAGCCGACGAAGGGTGCAGCGCTCAAAACACCGAGCACAACAACTCCGCCGGCGGTTGCCATCATGAGGCCCACACCTCTGGAATCCCATGGATCCCACCAGAGCCGCAATAGCTCGCCGGAGGTTTCTGTGTTTGAGAGCCACCCTCCAACACCGGGCACACCTGAGCGAATGAACTCTCTTGAGCCAATGAGTAGCCCGAGAATAATGAGAAACCAGGCCAAGGTCGGACCGTAAGTTCGTTCGCGCTGCCTGACCACCGGCGTCCCAGCGACCACGGCATCGTCATCGTCACGAATCTTCACAGTTGCGGTCAACCTGCTCGTTATCGGGTAGAGCAATGGGGAGATCTCTGCTTCGGACACCAACCTCAACTGGCGCAACTGTTTGCGTCGCTCTCGTATCGACCGAATACGAAACGGCGCAGAAAGCACTGCCGCAAGGCGGCGCGCCGGCGGTCCAGTTGCGCCGAGGAAGATGCCGAGGATGATCTGAAGCAGAGAGACACCAAAAATTTGAACGACCCGCGCCACCAAGTACTGTGCCGATGCCGTCACCAACACCATGTCGACCTCGTCGCGTGCGACCTGTAATCGGCTACCACTCCTCGATGCGATCGCTGCTGTAACCCGCTCCTTCGGACGAGCAATCACGGCATCGGGAACGACCATCACTCGTGCACCTGCACAGTGGGCTCGCCAGCACAATTCGACGTCGGCAGTTCCGGAACTCATCGGCGAAGTGAAACCACCGAGTTCCCGAAAGAGATCTGCTCGCACCAGCATTCCACTTGCGTCAACTGCGAGCACGTCGCGCACTCGATCGTGCTGTTCTTGATCTGCCTCATCAAGATCGAAAGGCTCGACCCGTTCAGCGAATCGATCAACAGTGATTCCGACCGACTGGAGACGATTCGCATCATCAGCATCGACAATCTTCGGCCCCACCACGGCGGCATTCGTTTCCAGCAACTCTGTGACGAGATGGTGAAGCGCACGAGGCTCAGGAATTGTTCCGGACTCAATCATCCAAAAAAGGCCGTTATCTCCACCGACGATCCCAACGGCCTGATTAGCCAGGTCAGTGAACGTTGCTGGCCTGACTTCGGTGATGACGTCAGAATGACGCTCGCCTTGCACAACGAGCGCTTCGATCTCGCCAATCATGTGTCGGTCAGCGGCAATGAGCACGCGAAGAGCACCATATGACTGGCCATGCAATGCGCTAAGGGAGGCTTCAACGTCGTTGATGCTCTCGTTGGCAATGAGCACCGCAACTACGGGTACAAATTCTCCTCCCTCCACCATGGCGAGACTATCTGTCATGACCATCGCCGGTCGGTCAGCGGTACCAATAAGAGATAGCGTTTTCCGCCGTGGCCGACGCGGAATCTTCACTCACGTCTAGAGAACCGTTGGTTGACGCTCCACCAAATGGTGGAGCCCTCCCGGAGGGAGCGGTGACGATTGCCATCGGCCTCATCATCGCCGGGGTTGCAACCTACGCATTTTTTAGGGTGGGAGCCTCCGCGCTTGGTGGCGACGAGGAGTTTGCCCCGATCGCAGCTCTGTGGTTTGCGATGTTCGCTCTTGCCCCTGGATTCTTTCTCCCAATCGAACAAGAACTCGGCCGGGCGCTCGCCCATCGACGAGCTCTTGGCTACGGTGGCGGTCCGGTCGTCGCCAAAATCGCCATCCTCACCTTGGTGGTGTCGGTGGTTGTGGTCATCGGGCTAGCAATTTCAGCACCATGGTTGACCAGTTCGTACTTTTCTGGCGACTGGTTGATGTTCGGCGCCCTCATTATCGGCTTTCTCTCGTATGCACCTGTTCATCTTTCCCGAGGAATCTGTTCAGGTCAGGGTCGATTTACCCCTTTTGCTGTAGTCGTTGCATCTGACGGCGTTATGAAAATCGCCGGCACGATCGCCCTCACCGCTATCGGCATTACCGCTATTGGCGCCTACGCATTCGCTATTGCCGTCGCTCCGCTCTTCGCTGTAATTGCAGTTAGTGTGCGCGGCCACTTACGCACCAATCCTGGTCCCCCAGCGCAATGGCTAGAAATCACCCAAAACTTTGGGTGGCTGCTTCTCGGCACTGTATGTGCCGCCGTGTTGCTGAATGCAGGCCCGATCGCTGCAAACCTCCTCGCCAGTGATAGTCAGGCCGATACCGTCACTCGCTTCAGTTACGGAGTGCTGCTTGCAAGAGTGCCTCTCTTCATGTTCCAAGCGATTCAGGCAAGCCTTTTACCTCGCCTTGCTCGGCTAGCTGCACAACGCTCATTCGACGAATTTCGACGTGGCCTACGCCTACTTGTGCTCGTAGTTACCGGAATAGGCGTTGCCGGAACCATCTACGGGGCTCTACTCGGGCCATGGACGCTCAGATTGGTCTACAACGCTGACCTCACTGGCAGCACACTCGCAATGCTTGCCCTTTCCAGCGCCCTTTACATGATGGCGCTCGCAATAAGCCAAGCCGTTCTCGCGCTCGAGGACCATGCATATGTTGCTCTCGGTTGGGTGATCGCCCTCATCACCTTCATCCTTGGCACTTGGCTGTCGAGCGACGACGCCTTTCAAAGAATTGAAATCGGACTTGTTGCATCATCGCTAGCAGCCGTCACCGCCTTCGGGCTTCGGCTCAGACGACGCCTCAGCGCTCTAAATTGAGCAACAACTGGTCAGCCATGCAGGTGGGCTTTTGCGGCCTCGACCTCGAGGTCGTTCTCAACCATCATCTTCACCAGTTGTGCAAATGACACCTCAGGCTCCCAACCAAGTACTTCCTTTGCTTTCGACGCATCGCCGGTGAGTACGTCAACTTCTGCTGGGCGAAGGAATTTCGGATCTTGTCGAACGTATGGTTGCCAATCGTCAATCCCGACTTCAGCGAACGCAAGATCGAGAAACTCGTGGATTGAATGTGTCTCACCTGTTGCGATCACGAAATCTTCAGGAATGTCGTGCTGCAGCATAAGCCACATTGCTCGGACGTAGTCACCCGCATAGCCCCAGTCGCGCTTTGAGTCGAGATTTCCTAGAACGATTTCGTCTTGGAGGCCAAGTTTGATGCGGGCTACGGCATTAGTGATCTTGCGAGTGACGAATTCGAGACCGCGACGGGGTCCCTCGTGGTTAAAGAGAATGCCCGAGCAAGCAAACATGTCATACGACTCGCGGTAATTCATGGTGATGTAATGGCCGAAGACTTTTGCGCACCCGTACGGCGATCGGGGGTGAAATGGGGTCATTTCGGTTTGTGGGGTCTCGCGAACCTCACCGAACATTTCCGAGGTCGACGCTTGGTAGAAACGGATTGAATTGTCATCCAACCCACCAACCATTCGGATTGCGTCAAGCAAACGAAGCACGCCAAGCCCAGAGATATCCGCGGTGAGTTCTGCGTGTGTGAACGAATACGCGACATAAGAAACCGCGCCAAGGTTGTAGACCTCGTCAGGCTGCGCGACACCAATGGCTTTTACCAAAGATGACAAATCCGCAAGGTCGCCTGAAACGGGTTCTACAAATGGAAACTGCTCAAGCACCCCAGCAATCCGAGGATTGTTCTGGCCCTTTACAAGACCGAAGACGTCATACCCCTTCGAGTTTAGTAATTCGGCAAGATGCTGGCCGTCCTGACCGGTGATACCGGTGATCAGAGCACGAGGCATTTTTAAAACTGTACTCAGTCTTCAACCAAACTGCGCCGATCACGAAAACTACCCGCCAACGGCACAAAGTAGGATGAGAATGATTATGAGAGTTCAACTCGACACGGTCTCTTCGCAAAAGCACCAAAGCTACGCACGGCTAGCTGTCGGTAACTCTCTAAGCGCTCTCCAGAGCTCAACTGACATTGGGCTGTGGACATATGTGTTGAACTTTCGGGTCCGACTTGAGGGCAACAAGATAGTTGAGTCATACCAGGGGGGACGCCGGCCGTCATGACAATCTCTCCACAGATAACGGTGTTATGCGGAGGGGTTGGAGCTGCCCGTTTCCTTCGAGCGCTATCAACCGTTATTCCCCCCAGCCAGATTACGGCAATTGTCAACACCGGCGATGACACCGTGCTTCACGGGCTTCACATTAGCCCTGACCTCGACACCATCACTTATACCTTGGCGAATGCAATTGACCCTGACCGGGGATGGGGGCTTATCGATGAGTCATGGCGAGCTCTCGACGCACTCCAACGATACGGACAGGTGAGGCCCGCTGGTTCGCACGCTGCGAGCACATGGTTTGGACTCGGCGATCAAGATCTCGCCACCCACTTATACCGAACCGCACGATTGCAAGAGGGTGCGAGCCTGACCGACGTCACCTCCGAGATTGCGTCTGCGTGGGGGCTAGATTTCAGACTTTTACCAATGGCCAATGACCCAGCACCCACAAAAGTCGTGGTGGACACCAATGATGACCCCGGCGTAGCAGGCGATGGCCAGATTTCGTTCCAAGAATATTTCGTTCGCCACCGTCACAGCATCCCCGTTCGCGAACTTCGCCTTGGTGCGTCTTCCGCCCAGCCAACGCGTGAGGCGATTGAAGCATTGACGACTGCCGATGCCGTGGTCATCGCTCCCTCAAACCCTTTTGTCTCCATCGGGCCGATCAGAGCGCTTCCGCACGTCGACCAGATACTTGCGAAGCGCCGCACGACCGTCGTCGCAGTATCTCCTATTGTCGGTGGGGATGCAGTGAAAGGTCCGGCAGCCGACATGATGGAGAGGTTTGGGTTTCAGTCAAATTCTGCCGGCATTGCGGAGATCTATCGAAACGTGTGTAGTCACCTCATCATCGATTCGAAAGACACGTCACTTGCTTCCGAAGTCGAACTTGCTGGCATGACCACAACGGTAACAGACACGATGATGGGAGACGCTCAGGTTGATGCAAACCTCGCACGACTCACCCTTGCCGCTGCCGATGTTGCGCTTTAGCTCTTCTTACGTGGGCTCAGGAAACCGTGCACCACGGTACTCACCCGCTGGTACGACGCCGTCTTGACCGACCACTGCGTCAGTCACTGATGCCTCCGACGACACCCGACCCCAAACCAACGACCTGTCGACCCTGGCATCCGCTTCGATGACAGCGCCTGGAAGAATCACTGAGTTTCTCACGATGGCGCCATCTTCAATCATCGCTCCGTCGGCCACGACGCCCGACAGACTTGCCGAGGTCGAGACCTGTGATCGAACGACGGCTCCAGCGCTGTCGGCGTATGCAAGATTTGCCTTCAAGTAAAACTCCGGCCGACCAGTGTCAATCCAAGCATCCTCGGTCGAAAACCCAGCGAGTTCCCCTTCTGCGACGAGCTGCGGGAAGGTTTCTCGCTCAACTGACACTGGAACATCAGCTGGAATCCGATCAAGAACTGATGGCTCCACCACATATGTACCGGCATTAACAAGGTTGGAGGAGGTTTCTCCTTGTGCCGGTTTCTCCACGAATTGTCGCACCAATCTGTCGTTGGAGAGTTCAACAACACCGAATGATGAGGGGTCATCAACCGGGGTGAGATGAATTGTCGCCTCCCGTCCGAGGGCATGATGGAATCTCACAAGATCAGCGATTGGAAGAGCCGTCACAATGTCACCGTTTGCAACGACGAACGTGTCATCTACGCCGGCTGAATCAGCCGCGAACTTGATTGCCCCCGCGGTATCTCGTGGCTCGGGCTCGACGGCGTAGTGCAAGTTGACGGTGGCCCCGTGATGAGTAAGTGAGTCTCCGGGGAACGCAGCCCGGAAGGCGTCGGGCTGGAACCCGAGAGCGAGCACGATGTCGGTAACTCCTCCGGCAGCAAGCCGCTCAGCTAGCCGGACCACCATTGGTGTGTTGCCGATCGGCAGCATCGGTTTCGGCACGGTGTTTGTCAGTGGGCGAAGCCTCGTACCAAACCCTCCAACCAATACCACTGCGAACATGATTCGTTCACTTTCTTACTCAGCGACAGTGGTTTCGGATATGTCTTCCGTGTCGGCAGCAATTGCTGTTTCACCGAGCGAGCGAAGTACGCCAATCGATGCAGGTTTTGCGACGGGATCGCCCCGCGGCACGAAGGCAACAGCGATCACGAGACCATCAGAATCAAGTGGTATCTCGCCCATCTTTGATATGTAGCGATTACCCGACGAGCCATCGTCCGGCGATTCCCACACGACTACCGAAACGTCAGCATTGGTCTCAACGCCATCGATGTTGCAGGTCGTCTCACCTTCGGTGTACACCTTGCCATCCATCTGATCTTCGGGGAATGTCAACGAGTCATCAGCGATGCTGATGTCATGCACTGCGAGCAATGCCGAAAGGTCAAGGGGCACATCTGCAAGTTCAGCTGCGTATGGATGAACCGTCGCAACACCCTTCGCGTACTGGTACACGCCGGTGTCTCGGTATGCCGGGTAATCGATGCGGCCGTCGGCATTGAGCGCAGCCTCACCGTCATTGATCGTCGCCCAATCACCACAGATATTGATGCCGTACGCAACGTCGTAGTACTCGCTGATTGGCGTGACCGGGGCGCCATCACCGGCGCCAGGAATTGTCTGACGGGCGTAGACAATTGCAGCAACACCGAGAACGACGACGAACAGCAGCGCGATCGGGAATACGCTGCCGCCTTGGAACTGCACCGAACGACCCGAACTGCGCCCTGCGAGCTTCGCCGCCTTTTTTGTTGAAGAGCTAGCTGCCACGGCGTGAGAGGCTATCGCCGGTTGCGTCCAGTTACCCGGTTTGTTCACCAGCAAGCACCGTCTCATAGGCCAGTGACGCCGCAGCCGGAGATGCGTTGTCTGCAACCCACCGGGGCCCATGTGCGCCGAGCTCCTTGCAGCGCTTGCGATCACCGATAAGAGCGTCAACCGTGTTGAGGAGCGCTCCGACGTCGTCAGGAGGAATGCTCACCCCAGCGTTGGCATCTGCAAGCAACCGGGCAACCGCTGACCCCTCATCAATTGCGGCGATCACAGGTTTGCCGACCGCAAGAATCGAATACGTTTTTGACGGGACGCTCACCGAACCAAGACCTGTGCGCAAGGGCACAACATGAATGTCTGCCGCCGACAGCACCTCCGGAAGTCGTTGTGCTGGTTGGTATCCGATGTGGTGCAGGTTTGATAGCCGTAGCGCCGCTTCGGCAACGATGTCCCTCATCGCGCCATCGCCGTTGATCACCACGGTGATTTCCGGACGCTGCTCAGCCAAGTCGATCATAAGGTCGAGCGACTGCGAGTAGCCGAGGTTTCCGGCATACATGACGATGGGACCATCGCCAAGACCAAACTCGTCTCGATACGGTGACCCATCGACAGGAGTAAGCCAGTTGTTGTCAACAAAATTCGGAATGACGACGACATCGGTGCGTGCCGACCGTCGGCTTTCAAGTTTTGCGTTGACATTGTCGGCGAGGTCGTCGCTGAGCACGGTCACTGCATCTGCACAGCGATATGACAGTCGTTCGAGGCGGTAGGCGGCACGAATAACGGCTCGGTTGGTAATCGCTCCTGTGCGCACCGCAGCATCGGGAAAGACATCTTGGATATTGAACACAAACCGCCCTCGGCGCAGTTTCGCAACGAGCCAACCGGTGAGCCCGAGCGTGAGGGGCGGACTCATTGCAAGCACTGCATCGACCTTTCGGAACCATCCGCCTGGGCGTGCGGCCGTAATCCCAACAAGGGCGGTAAATCCAACAAACCCGAGCGCTCGCCGAAGAAGGTTGCGTTTGTCACCTGATGGAAATGGATGAACCCGAGTGATCGAACCCCACTCCGTTGTTTCTGTGCGAGAGAGTCGACCGGTCCACTCTTCTTCGACCTGGTGATCGCGGTACCACGGCAATGATGTCACCACGTGAATCTCGTGCCCTCGATCGACAAGCCCCTCGACAATGCCAGTCATCACAGTGCCGGTCGGAGCAGTATCGGGTGCGAAGTGCGGGCAGAGGACGACGATCTTCATGCCGTTTCAACCGTTCGAATATATGCGCTTCTCAACGCTGACCCCGACGCTTCGAGGGTGAAGTCGCGTACACGGGCCGAAGCGGCTGACAACAGGGTGTCACGGCTCTCCAATGCGTGGGAGATGCCGTCGGCAATATTTTCTGGCTCGTGCCCCACCAAAATCGCTGCGTTGCCCGCAACCTCTCGAAGGGCACCAATATCGCTGCACACCACCGGAGTGCCAAGGGTCATTGCTTCAATGACTGGGGCACCGAACCCTTCTTCTTCGCTCGGTATCGCTACGACATCTGCGGCGGCAATCAACGCATTTCTCATCTCGTCAGAAACGCGCCCCATACGAATGACCTGTTCTGGGTGAGGGGATGCCGCTATTGCATTGAGTACGTCGTCTTCTGCCGAGCCCACACCTCCAATGAGCACCAATTTTGCATCTCGTAACCGCTGCATCGCTGCAATTAACCGGAGGTGGCCCTTATGCGGGTGGGTGATTGCGGGGTAGACGACGAGTGGTTGGCCATTTCCTAGTACCTCGCGTTGATGCTGTACCTCTGCAGGGTCAGCGGTCAACGTAGGAACCCCGTGTGGGACAACCACAATCTTTTCGCGATCTACCGAAAACGAGCGTGCAACATCGTCGGCCACATGAGCGGTGGGAGTGGTAATTGTCGTTGCGACCCGAGCTGAGCGAGGCATCATCGCCTGCAAGTACCGGCGCCGTGANGACGANAAGTACTGCGGAAATCTGAGGNACTGCAGATCGTGAATCGTCAGCACCGTCGGGGNCNATGACCTAACGATCGGCAACGTACCGCCACCGTGATGAACAAGATCCGCAGCTCGTGTTGCGCGAGCAAGCGCTGTGTGCTCAATGGCGACGCGTNTTGCCTGCCTGTCGACATCACATCGACTCACGACTTGAGTAAAGCTGTCGAGCTCATGGCGCTCAGCAGCAAGTCGACGGCCGAGATGCANCGTGCACGAGATTTCCGGCTCATCGTNCTCTGACAGCGCCTGTTGAAGTCCGGCAAGTTGGCGAATGAGATATTCCTCAGACCCACCAACACGTTGATGGGCGCACCACAAGAGGTTGACGTGAGCAACGATCGGTGTCTTTTCGTTAGGCATTGTGTTCCTTCACCGCTTGGTACACCGCCATCATTGCGCTCGCCGAGCGCGCCCACGTGCANTCTTGTGCTCGGTCGAGCCCCTCGGCTCGAAGCTGTTCGGCGNTGTTAAGCGCGGATGTGATGCCATGCCCGATCGAATCAACATCGAACGGATCGACAAGCTCCGCCGCTCCTCCTGCGACCTCTTCAGTCGCCGTGCCGCGACTAGTAACGACAGGGGTTCCTGCTGCCATTGCCTCTANCACCGGAAGACCAAACCCTTCTTCCTCGCTCGGATAGGCAAGCACGTTCGCTGCGGCGTAAAGCGCTCGAAGGTGGTCACCTCGGACATGTCCGAGGAAAACGACATGTTGAGACAACGCCTGCAGGTCGTCTGCAACGTCTCCCCAACCGGGCGGGCCGGCTACGACTAACGGCGGTACATCAGTCAGGGGCTGATGAGCCTCAANCAATCTNCGGAGGTTTTTNCGAGGCTCAAGAGTGGCGACGGCAAGNACAAATTCGCTTGGCAGCCCATAGAGGTCTCGAACGGCCGAAATGTCATCGGCGCGTACATCGACGGCATCTACTCCCCACGGAACGACATGTACTTGATCAGCGGGGAATCCGGCAGCGACAAGGTCGTCGTACACGACGGTGCTCGGGCAGGTGACTGCAGCGGCCGACCGAGAACGTTCAACCGCATTGGTGAGCACCCTCACCCCTTGTCGGGTGAGACGGTCAGGGCGACGCAAAAAGGCAACATCGTGCAACGTCACCACGTGTGGAGCATTCGATGGCGCAGGAATACCTGCAGTCGAATGGCAGATGTCAACCGCTCCCGTGGCCGACTCGACCAACGGCCACTTGAGACGCCGCCAACTCTCGTAAAGCCACGGTCGGGCCAATGGCAGTGACGTCATTGGAATCGTCGGCTCGTACCCAGCCACCGGGGGCCGGCGGTGACGGCCGGCGACACCGATCAGGTCGATATCTTCGCTTTGCGAGAGTTCTTGGGCGAGGCGCAACATCGATGTCGCTGTCCCCCCTGGTACGTCATGCCAGCACTGCTCCAAGGTGTAGGCGACTCGCACGACCTACATCCTGCCGTACTTTGCGACTCAATTTCTGCCATGTAGGGCGGCGACGAGTTCTTCCAGCGGAGCTTGATGGTCTCGCAGCGGAGTGCACCCCGCTGAGCGCCACACGAAATTGTCGAGCACGCTGTTCATCGGTCGTGGTGCTGGTCGGGGCGGGTCGAGGTCTACTGTTGCGATCGGAGACACCATCGACGGGTCNTTACCGGCAGCCATAACGATCTCTTGCACGAACTCGAACCAGCTCACCGGTCGTGCATTGGTGAGGTGATGGATTCCAGACCACCGCTCGANTGCGAGTTGTCGAAGTGCTGGGGCGAGATCGGCAGTGAACGTCGGACACCCACGCTGGTCATCAACGAATGACANATGGTCGCGCTCNNCGATCAAGCGAAGGACGGTCGCCACTATGTTTGCCCCATGCTCACCACATACCCATGAGGTGCGCACAACTGNGGCATCNGGCCCCGCTTCGTGTTCACCTGCCAATTTCGATGCTCCGTACACCGATAGGGGGTGAGGCGTATCCCATTCGCGGTAGGGCTCCGGCTGTGATCCATCGAAGACGTAGTCGGTGCTCACGGTTACGAGATGGCTTCCTGTGCGAGACGCCGCTTCACGTAACCATCGAACGCTCAATGCGTTCGCAAGAAATGCTCGTTGCTCATCTGATTCACAGGCATCTACAGCAGTCCACGCCGCGCAGTTAATGATTGCGTCTGGTCGGATCAATGTCACCGCCCCGTGAACGTGGTCGCGCTGCGTCACGTCAAGTTCGGCATGCGACACCCCAACAACATCGTCTCCTCGCTCGGAGCAGTGTGCAGCCACGTCACGCCCAAGTTGGCCACCAGCGCCGGTAACGAGAAGTCTCATGGCACCATTGTTGCCGATGGCTAGCGAGAAGTGCGTGCCTTCAGCGGTTCCCACCAGTCTCGGCGCGATTTGTACCAGTCGACGGTTTCCGCAAGGCCAGTTTCGAAATCTCGGGTCAACTTCCAGCCGAGAGCGCTGATGCGATCGATGTCGACCGAGTAACGACGGTCATGCCCGAGTCGATCGGCTACCGGTTCAATAAATGACTCATCTCGCCCGCAGAGATCAAGCAGGCGATACGTGATTTCACGGTTGGTGATTTCATTGTGAGCACCAATGTTGTAAACCCCACCAATTTCGCCCTTCTCAAGCACCACTTGCACGGCACGGTTGTGATCTTCAACATGGATCCAATCTCGAATGTTGCCACCGTCGCCATACAGAGGCACTTTGAGGCCATCAAGCAGATTGGTCGTGAACAATGGAATGAGTTTCTCTGGGAACTGGTACGGCCCGTAGTTGTTCGAGCATCGAGTCACCACCACCGGCAGCCCGTATGTCGTCACGTAGCTAAGGGCGATGAGGTCACTACCCGCTTTGGCAGCGGAGTAAGGGCTGCGCGGCTCAAGACGATCCAATTCTTGGAACGACCCAAAATCGATAGAGCCATAGGTTTCGTCGGTAGAAATGTGCACAAACCGCTCGATGTCCGAGCGACGGGCGACGTCACATAAGACATTGGTGCCGAAGACATTCGTATGCACGAAGGCGTCTGGGTCTTCAATTGAGCGGTCGACGTGGCTTTCGGCGGCAAAGTGCACGACGACGTTATGCCCGGGTAACGCAGTTTCGACAGCANCGCGATCACAGATATCACCCTTCACGAATGAACAACGATGATCAGGAGCTTCAACGAGGTCGTTGATACTCTCGAAGTTTCCTGCGTAGGTGAGTTTGTCAAACACCGTCACGGTGTGATCGGTGTTTGCAAGCAGCCAGCGAATGTAATTCGAACCGATAAATCCTGCGGCGCCGGTGACGAAATACTTCATGGGTTTGTTCTCTTTCGATCAGGTTCGCATCGGCCAATAGGGGCGGCGCCCTTCTGGAAGGTCGACGCGTAGCGGATTCGTTTGATCACGCTCGGAGACAATGGGATCGGTCACGACCCAGTCACCACCGATCTCTGTGTCATTCCATGCAACGCCAAGTTCGTCTGCTGGGTTGTAGTACCCGTCAACGAGATAGGTCATCACCACATCAGTAACCGCGGAGAACCCGTGGGCAACTCCTGGCGGGATATAGACACCCCAGTGATTCTCTCCTGAAATGTTGAAACACGCCGTATTGCCATCAGTTGGGCCTCCTACTCGAAGATCGTGAAGGACGACTCGAGCAATGCCGATCGGCACGTACCAGTAATCGGCCTGATGCAGGTGATAGTGCAAGCCAACCAGAGCACCTGCCTGTTTGTTTGACCAGTTCGACTGGATCATCTCGCGTGAGTTCGGAAACCACTGCCGGCGGTAGGTCTCGATGAAGAGCCCGCGCTCATCACCATGCAAGGTTGGCTGAACGACATAAACGCCGTCGATCTTGGTTCCGATCGCATCGTCTAATGAAAGTACGTCAGGCATAGTTCCCTTCCGAGTGAGTCCCAATCTCAGTTATTCGACATCGATCTGACAGTGATCACCAACCATGAGTTGGAGCGAACGTGGTTTGCGTGCTGTACGAATGACCTTGGCATGCGACCCGATCAACGATCCCTCAAGGCGAGGGATATCGCTGATGATTGAGTTATCCATGATGACCGAGTGCTCGACCTCGCTGCTCGTGACCGAGCACCGAGCGCCAATCGCTGAAAACGGCCCAATGAACGCATCACGGATTTCAGTGTCAGGCCCGACCGACACTGGTCCACGAATCGTTGAGTTGATGATGCGAGCTCCTCCCGCAATGTGCACCCGACCGTCGATCACCGATGACTCGTCTACGTCACCATCGATCTGAGTGTCGANGCGCTCTAGTAACAACCGGTTGGCTTCGAGCAGCGGTGTAAGTTTGCCTGTATCGATCCACCAGCCGGTAAGTAACTCGCAGCGAACCCGTCGGCCCTGGTCGACAAGCCACTGAATTGCATCGGTGATTTCGAGTTCGCCTCGTGGCGACGGCTCAATTGCTGCAACCGCGTCGTGGATCGTCGAGTTGAACAGGTAGACGCCGACGAGTGCAAGATCTGAGGGTGGATCAACAGGCTTTTCGATGAGTTTCACAACGCTCCCTTCGCTATCAAGGGTTGCAATTCCGAAGCGGTGCGGATCTGGAACTTGTTTGAGAAGGATTTGTGCGTCAGGTGCTNTCGTTCCTGAGCGTTCTCGTTCGAACGCGGCGGTGAAGGCTGCGAGGTCCTGTTCGAGAAGGTTGTCGCCGAGATACATGACAAAGTCATCATCNCCAAGAAAGTCCTTGGCGATAAGNACACANTGGGCGAGACCGAGNGGCTCATCTTGGGNGANGTACGTGATAGNCGCCCCAAACTGAGCGCCGTCGCCGAGCGCCTCCATGACCTCTTCACGGGTGTCACCTACGATGACACCAATTTCGGTGATACCGGCGTCGACCATCGCCTCGATCCCGTAGAAGAGGATCGGCTTATTGGCAACAGGGACAAGCTGCTTGGCCCGAGTGTAGGTGATCGGGCGAAGTCGGGTTCCTGCGCCGCCCGCGAGAATAAGAGCCTTCACAGTCCCGAAGGCTAACTCATACCCGTCATTCAATGGCAGGAGCGGGCCCGGCACCTCTGAAATAGTCCAAAAGTTCAGTTGAGCCTTTTCCGAGCCGAAGCACTGACTTATCGCCAACTGTGTCGCCGAACACTGGTAGCGAGTATTTCGTAAATCCACCTGAGTACGACTGCTTAAGAGCGGCCGCAGCAAGAAATGGATCAAGCGTGTCGTCAACTTTCACTGACGCCGAGAGGGCTGTGATGAGATCCCCGGATGCAAATGGTTGGTCGGTGAGTCGAGCTATTGCGCCATCGGCTGCTGCTGAGATGAATTGCTGTTGCCGTTGGGTGCGACCAATGTCAGCCGTCGGGTCGGTTCGCCACTGGCCTTCACGAAACTCTTGATAGGTGCGGCTTCGGGCGAATGCCAAGGCTTGCAGCCCGTCAAGCAAGTTGCAGCCAGCCGGCTGGTCCAGCCCAGCCTTGACATCTCGGGTCGGGTACGGGAAGCAGATCGTTACTCCACCAAGTTCGTTTACGATGTCGCGGAAGCCAACAAAGTTGACTTCGACATAGTGGTGAATGGGAATACCTAGCGTTTCAACAACTGTGGCCACCAGTCGTTCTGCGCCGCCGTTGTACGCCGCGTTAATGCGATTACTCCCTCCTGTGCCGGGAATTTCGACCCATAGGTCTCGGGGCAGACTGACGATCGCTGCTCCGCCATCAAGCTCGCGTCGCAACACCATAATTGTGTCGGCGCGCTGACCGCTCACCGCGTTGGCATCACCGATTACGCCGAAATCTAGGTCGTCTTCGCTGATCCCCTCTCGGGTATCTGAACCGACGAGAAGGTAGTTTTCTGACGGCAGGTCGACCGGGTCGTCTAGAACGTTTCCGTTTTCATCGATGAGATTTCCATCGGCATCAATCGATCCAGCGAGCAACCCGCTGAGGCCCTCGACTCGTTCGACTTCTGCCACTCGGCTGTCTGCGGCGCGAGTGAGACCGACGACCGCCGATGTTGCAACGACCACCATCACGAGCAACATCGTCGGGATCGGCGATTTCAATAGCCAGCGGGTCACGGCCTCACGATAATCCTGAGCACGACTCTCAAAGGCTCACCCCGCACCTTGTTAACGGAGGTGGACGACGTCGCCAGCGTGAAACCGATGGGTGATGGCGCACTCATCGACGACTTCGAGTGATCCGTCGGGCGACACCCCAACAGCCCGGCCGGTGACCACCTCTTTGGAGGGCAGTTCAACTCGAACGTGGCGGCCGATCGTGCTGAGGTGGGTGCGATACCGATCGGTGAGTTCATCTTCAGAGCACACCAACAGGTCGTGGAGTGAGCTAAGCAGTGCTCGAAGCACGTCAATCACCGAAAGCGGGTGTCCTGCGATCGTCGCAAGCGATGTTGCGCCCACAGGTGACCAATTGATGTTGACGCCGGTGCCGATGATTACCGATCCGTCTGCGGTCATTGTCGACAGCATTCCTGCGAGTTTTGCGTACTCGGCTCGTGGGCTCGTGTCTGGCTCAACCACGATGACGTCGTTTGGCCATTTCAACCACACGTTGCCAACGTCGAAATGTCGTGTAGCGGCAATGATGGCGAGCGCAACCGCATGCTGCAGGTGTTGCGGGTGAGCGATGGGTGGCCGAAACAGCATCGAACACAGCAAGTTCTCACCCACTGGGGCCTCCCACCGACGATCAAGACGTCCACGGCCGGCGGTCTGTACATCGGCGACGAGCACGGTCCGATCGGGCAGATCGCTTGTCTCGAGCCGCCGAACGAGTTCGTCATTCGTGCTTCCGATTGAGTCGAGGCGCGTCACATACCAGCCCTCGATCTGAAGACGAACTTCGTTCGGAGGATGGTTGTCGCGTGTCACCTCGCCTACATTGTCATTCGTGCTCAAAAAGATCCTCATCGCCAACCGAGGCGAAATTGCTGTTCGTGTTATTCGTGCTGCCCGAGAGATGGGTATCCAGACGGTAGCGGTGTACTCCGAACTCGACCGAAATGCACTCCATGTGCGTCTCGCCGACGAGGCCTACGCTCTTGGCGGTCAGACGGCAGCGGAAAGCTACCTCAACACTGAGGCGATTGTTTCAGCTATCACCGAAAGTGGCGCAGATGCAGTTCACCCTGGCTACGGCTTCTTCTCTGAGAATGCTGACTTCGCTCGGGCAATCACCGCAATGGGTGTGGCATGGATTGGACCTCCTCCTGAAGCCATCGATGAGATGGGTGACAAAGTATCGTCTCGTATCGCGGCCCAGCGTGGTGGCGCTCCGATCGTTCCGGGCACAACTGAGTTCGCTCAAGGCCCCGATGAGATTCGTGCGTTCGGCAACGAGTTCGGGTGGCCGGTCTGCATCAAGGCTGCCTTCGGCGGAGGCGGTCGCGGCATGAAAGTAGTCGAATCTGCAGATGAGGTCGACGACGCAATGGCAAGTGCGCAACGTGAAGCGAAAGCCTTCTTCGGTCGTGACGAGGTCTACGTTGAGCGTTACCTCACCTGGCCTCGCCACGTGGAGGTTCAGTTGGTGGGCGACACACAGGGCAACGTGGTGTGGGTCTCCACTCGTGACTGCTCGGCACAGCGTCGCCACCAGAAACTCATTGAAGAGGCGCCAGCTCCTGGCCTGCCCGATGGTGTTGAGGAAGCGATGGGTGAGGCTGCAGTGAAGGCAGCAAAGGCTGTCGGCTACCACAACGCAGGAACCGTCGAGTTCATCTACCAGGAGGGAGAGTTTTTCTTCCTCGAAATGAACACCCGCCTTCAGGTCGAGCACCCGGTCACCGAAGAGATCACCGGAATCGATCTTGTCGAGTGGCAGATCCGTGTTGCGTCTGGCGAAGCGCTGCCGATGACTCAAGAAGAGGTCATTGCGCGTCGCGACGGAGCCGCTATCGAGGTGCGCATCAATGCGGAGGATCCTGCTGCTGGCAAGTTTTTGCCGTCGCCCGGCCCGATCGAGTCGCTGAAGACGCCAAGTGGGTTCGGTGTTCGTTTCGACACCGGCTACGAGTCTGGTGATGAGATCAGCCAGTACTACGACAATCTGGTCGGCAAACTCATCGTGTGGGGTAAGGATCGCCCAACGGCGATTGCTCGCACGATTACTGCGCTTGAAGAAATGGAAGTGAAGGGCGTTGCGACGACAATTCCTGCCGATCTTGCGATTCTTCGGCACTCAGATTTTGCTGATGTGACGCACTCAACGAAATGGGTGGAGCAGACACTCGACCTCAGTGAGGTGTCGTCGGATCCTTCCGCAGAACCTGCAGAAGAAGCTGAGCCACTCGTTGAGCGCAAGACAACGGTTGAGGTCAACGGTAAGCGCTTCGATGTGAAGATGTGGGTTCCTGAAACGGTTGGCGTCGCTGCAGCGCCGAGTGCAAAGAAGCCTCGACGTGCAGCCGGAGGCGGCGCCGGAGGAGGCGGCGGTAACGGCACGATCACCGTTCCAATGCAGGGAACGATCGTGAAGATCGAGGTTGAGGTTGGTCAAGAGGTCGAGGCAGGCCAATCACTTCTCGTACTAGAAGCGATGAAGATGGAGAACCAGATCAACAGCGATGTGAGCGGAACTGTTGCAGAGATCAAGGTGTCTGCCGGTGACACCGTCGGCGGTGGTGACACCGTGATGGTCATTACACCTGCTTAGTTCGGGCGCAGCAACGTAGTCAGCGTCGGCTTACTCGGCGGCTTGTGACAGCGCTTCTGACAGTGCAGGGTGCACAAGAAGGCTCTCAACAATGTCGGTCACTGTGAGGTTTGCGGTGACAGCGAGGGCGATCACGCTGATGAGTTCTGCGGCGTGCTGACCAACAATTGACCCGCCGAGCACCACTCCTGTTGCCGGGTCGGAGACAATCTTCACGAATCCTCGTGGGTCGTTGTTGATGAGGGCTTTCGGCGTCGTTGCGAATGGCACCTTGGTGACCCGAATTTTTCGACCGAGGGCGAAGGCTTCGGCTTCTGCGAGTCCGACGTCGGCGATTTCTGGCTCGGTGAAGATCGCTGATGCAGCCTTGTCGTAGTCAAGGTGGCGGTGTTCAACGGTGTGCAGCCCCATTGCGTGCTCGGCGACTTTACGACCTTGCACCGATGCGACCGACGAGAGCGGCAGTTTTCCGCTGACGTCTCCGGCCGCATAGATGTGTGCCTGGTTGGTGACGCAGTGATGATTAATGGGGATATATCCACCTGTATCTGCCTCTACTCCTGCTGCCTCAAGGTTGAGCATCTCGGTGTTTGGCACTGAACCGATGGCAAGCACAGCGTGGGTTGATTCGACAACGCGGCCGTCGTCGCATTTCACGACGACTTTGTCGGGGTCGCTCGGGTCACGTTCGATCGCGGTTGCTCGGGCGCCTTTCAACAAGCGCACTCCCCTGCTCAAGAAATCGTCTTCGAGAACTGCCGCTGCTTCTGGGTCTTTGCCAGGCAACACATGCTGACGGCTCACAACGAGGGTGACCTCAGCGCCGAATGAGGCGAACATATGAACAAACTCAACGCCGGTCACACCCGAACCAATGACAGTCACCTTCTTTGGGAACACCCGAGGCGGATAGCAGTCTCGAGTGGTGAGAATTCGCTCATGATCTGGGTTGCACCACTCTGGAATGCGTGGACGAGTGCCCGTCGCGATGAGCGCAGAATCAAAATCGATCTGTTGAACACCCTCAGCCGTGTCGACTTCAACACTGTGCGGGCTGGTAAAGCGAGCGGTGCCCCGGATGATTCGCACACCTTGGCTTTCCAACAGCTCGGTCGTGTCGTGCTGCATGTGGTCTCGGATGCTGCCCACTCGTCGCACAAGCGCATCCTCGTCGACCGTAGTTGAGGCATCTGCGAGCCCCATGCCGCCGATGCGTTGGCCAAATGAGATGGCGCCACCGGTTGCGATCATCGTTTTCGACGGGATGCAGTCGAGCAAATGCGCAGCGCCACCAACGATTTCGCGCTCGATCATCGTCACCTGAGCGCCGAGACGCGCCGCGTAGGTTGCTGCTTGGTTGCCGGCTGGACCGCCGCCGATGATGACAAAACTGTGAGCCACGGGCTCAGGCTATCGGGGTGCAGAAATCGCCCGACGCCGACGGCTCACAGCCCTGAGAATCATCAAATACTTACACCAGGCGCCGATAACCCGGAGGAACTTCCGAGCGAGACGAATGGTGGGCGGTACGATGCTGTTTCGATGAGTGGCGAAAACGAAGAATCTCTCCCGGCTGACGGCACCGCCACAGCACCCGATGGTGAACAGCACACCGGAAGTGGCCTCCAAGCAGAGCGCGCTCGGCGTTCCGCTCAAATCGATGACATTCGTGCTGCAGGTGGTGAGCCGTATCCCTATCGATTTGATCGGTCAGATTCGCTGTCGGAGATTCGCTCTCGTCATTCGGATCTTGAGGCGGGCTCTGAAACCGATGATCGGGTCTCGATCGCTGGTCGAGTCATGTTGGCCCGTGACTCGGGAAAACTCATCTTTCTCACCATTCGAGACCGTTCTGATGAGATTCAGTTATTCGTGTCGAAATCAGTCATCGGTGATAACGGGTTCGCAAATGTAAAGTCCCTTGACCTTGGTGACTGGGTGGGTGTGACCGGTGATGTCATGACCACCCGAAAAGGCGAACTCTCGGTGCGAGTAACCGAATGCCAACTGCTGTCAAAGGCAGTGAGACCCCTCCCTGACAAATGGCATGGTCTGTCAGACGTCGACACCCGTTTCCGGCAGCGGTACGCCGACCTCATCGTGAACGATGATGCGCGGCATCATTTCGAGATTCGGCACGCGATCATTTCGAGTTTCCGCCAAACACTTGCAGGCGAGGGGTTCATCGAGGTCGAAACCCCAGTGCTTCACGTGGAATCCGGTGGCGCCCATGCTCGCCCGTTCGTCACCCATCACAACACGCTTGATATGCAGCTCTATTTGCGTATTGCCCTTGAGCTACATCTCAAGCGACTCATTGTTGGCGGCATGGAACGCGTCTTCGAGATCGGACGCATTTTCCGCAACGAGGGCATTTCAACCCGGCACAACCCCGAGTTCACGATGATGGAGCTCTACCAAGCGTTTGCCGACTGGACCGACGTGATGGACATCACTGAGCGCCTCATCACCAATGCTGCTCGTGACGCCATCGGGTCGACCACGCTGTCGATTCGAGGGGAGGACGTTGACCTTGCCGACCCGTGGCCTCGCATACGAATGATCGATGCTGCAAGCGAAGCGATCGGCACCGAGATTCACCCTTCGATGCCGCGCGATGCTCTTGCCGACATCGCAACGAAGAACGATGTCAAGACGGCACCAAAGTGGTTGCCAGGCAAAATCATCGAGGAAATCTTTGAGGCTCACTGCGAAGCCGACATCGTGAGGCCGACTTTTATCACCGGCCATCCCGTTGATATTTCTCCTCTGTCTCGGGTGCACCGAGATGATCCATTCCTCACCGAGCGGTTCGAGCTCTTCGTTGACGGACGCGAACTCGCAAATGGATATTCGGAGCTCAATGATCCGGTTGAGCAACGGGCGCGTTTTGAAGATGAACAGTCGGCCAAGGAAGCCGGGGATCTCGAACGTGGAACCGTCGATGAGGATTATTTGCGAGCCCTCGAATACGGCATGCCACCAACCGGTGGGCTTGGCATTGGAATGGATCGTGTCGCAATGCTCATCGCCGGCGTTGATTCGATCCGAGAAGTTGTTCTGTTCCCCACCCTTCGACCTGAGGTGATGACCGATGAATCATGACGATGAGAGCGCACCAACTTCGGTTCGCATGGCATGGGGAGCCGGGTGGGCAACCACCGATGACAACGGCACCGATCTTGATACAGCGTTCGCATGGTTTGGCTGGGGCGAAGGAGGCGACGACGGCCTTGCGGGCTTACGTGAAACCCGTGACGAGTTGCGCAATGTCACAATTCGACCGATTCGCATGACGATCGACGTCGATGAGGCCCCGGCATCGGTCGCCGATGGATACCTTCGCTTGCATCTGTTGTCTGGTCGGTTTGCTGCGCCTCGCAGCATCAACCTCGATGGCATCTTTGGAACGCTGACGAACGTTGCCTGGACAAGCGCGGGGCCTGTGGCTCTTCACGAGCTCGATGCGACTCGCATTCGTGCCCGGGCAGCCGGTCAACATCTCACCGTGAATGGCGTCGACAAGTTTCCTCGCATGACCGACTACGTCGTTCCGTCGGGTGTCCGCATCGCCGATGCCTCTCGAGTGCGACTGGGCGCTCACCTCGCCGAAGGCACCACGGTCATGCATGAAGGATTTTGCAACTTCAACGCCGGCACGCTTGGAGCGTCAATGGTCGAAGGCCGAATTTCGGCCGGCGTCATCGTTGGTGACGGAAGCGATGTTGGCGGTGGCGCGTCGATTATGGGCACGCTGTCGGGCGGTGGCACCGCTCAAATCACCGTCGGTGAACGCTGCCTGCTCGGCGCAAACTCAGGCATTGGTATCAGCCTTGGAGATGACTGCGTCGTTGAGGCAGGCCTGTACGTCACCGCAAGCACCCCGGTGCTCACTCCTGATGACAACGTCGTCAAAGCGATCGAGTTGTCGGGCCGCTCAGGGCTTATGTTTATTCGTGATGGCCAGACCGGGCAGGTTGTCGTTCGTCAGCGCACCGGGTCGTGGGGCACATTGAACGACGCATTACACGCAAACGACTGAGTTCATTCCATGTCGATAGCATCATCAAACCTTCGGCTGAAGGGATGGTTGCTCGCAGCGGTCGGCATGCTGTTCGTCTCTACCGACTCGCTCTTCGTTCGGCTCGGCGAAGGGTCAGGGGCGACAATGGCGTTTCTCATGGCGTGCGGTTCAACACTGTCGCTTGGTGCAGTTGCGATTGCTCGTCCGGGCGGTGTCGAAGTGGCTCGTCAATCAATGGCCAAAGCTCCGCTGGCCGTGTTGCTCATCGCCGTGCTCGGCGCTGCGACACAGTTTTGCTTCATCGTTGCGGTGACGCAGACGTCGGTTGCGAACGTCGTGGTCATCGTTGGCGCATCACCGATCGCAGCTGCGATTGCGGGGTTTCTCTTGTTACGTGAGCGCCCCGAACGTCGAGTGCTGTGGGCCATCATCATCACTGCGATCGGAATCGGGGCGACGATGTCGGGCACGCTCGGCTCGCCCTCATTTAGTGGTGACCTTGTTGCTGTTATCGCTATCTGCGCCTTTGGGTTATCGATCGTCGTGTGGCGGAAGCACCCCGGGCTCGATCGACCATCCGCGTTGGCGGCCAGTTCTGCAGTGATGGCGATTGCGACAATCCCGCTCGTTGACTGGGCGTCAATCGATGTTCGAATGTTGCTCGCCGGTGGCGCAATGGGGCTGATTGCGAACCCGGCCGGCCGCTTGAAGTACACCGCGGCCCCTCGCTATGTGCCAACGGCGGAGGTCGCTCTGTTTGCTCCGGTTGAGACGGTGGCGGCGACGATCTGGGCGTGGCTCGCATTTTCTGAGGTGCCCGCTGGGCGCACCGTCATCGGCGGCATCGTTGTGCTCGGTGCGATTGCGCTCGCAACCTGGGGTGGTGCAACCGACGATGCTCGTGGCGATTGAGCGCTTGATTACCGATCAGGCGCGGGCATGACGCGACCTACAAACTCGATGACGGCAGCGTTAAAGATGTCATTACGATCGCCTGCCACCATGTGACCGGCATCGGCTACGTCTGCGACCTCCGCATGGGGAACAAGTTTCTTCAATTCGCTGACGCTTTCATCGCTGACGATGTCGCTCATGCGCCCCCTGACGAGCATCGTGGGGATGTCAATCAGTGTTGCAGCGTCACTTAATTCGGTGCGAACAATCGAACTACTCTGCTCTTCGGCTTCATTTCGCTCGCTGACGAATCGGGGGTCCCAGTGCCAATACCAGCGCCCGTCGCCTCGTTGACGAAGGTTTTTTTTCAACCCCGACGAATCTTTGGGACGTGGACGATGGGGGTTGTAGAGCGCAACGGCATCGGCTGCTTCATCAAGACTGTCGAAACCACGCATGCCCGAGCGCATAAATTCTTGAATCTTGACCCGTCCAGCCGTTTCGATTCTCGGGGCCACGTCGACGAGCACGAGGCAACTTGCAAGCGGTGTGCGCCCTGATCGGGCGACCGTTGCGAGGGCAAGCATTGACGCGAGTCCACCGAGAGATGCTCCAACGAGTGCTGGTGGTTGCGTGCAGGTTGCTGCAACCTCGATGAGATCATCTGCGTAACGCTGCAGCGCGTAATCACCATCGGGCGACCAGTCGCTATCGCTGTGGCCTCGAAGGTCGACCGACACGGCTCGGTAGCCAGCGTGTGCGAAGGCTGCACCTGCCCCTCCCCAGGCGTGACGGGTCTGCCCTCCGCCGTGCATGAGCATCACGGTGGGAGCGTCGTCAGGCCCGTAGATATCGGCAGCCAACGTCAGGCCACTGCCGGCCACTCTGACGGTTTCACGGGGTGCAGCGTCGAAGGCGGGGGGTGTACTCATCTCCCTATCGTGGCAGGTAGCGTTCGCCGCCATGCCAGCGGCCGAGTCTCTTATTTCTTTTGCTGCGGCCTCATTTGTTCTCCTCATCATTCCGGGCCCTGCAGTGCTCTACATCGTGAACCGTTCAATGTCTGATGGCCGGTCGGTTGCCCTCGCCTCGGTTGCCGGTCTCGAGCTCGGCAACCTGACTCATGCCGTTGCAGCCACGGCCGGTTTATCTGCTGTCATCGCAGCCTCAGCAACCGCGTTCGGCATCATCAAGTGGGCCGGAGCGGTGTATCTCGTCGGCGTCGGTCTCAACACGTTGGTGCGCCGCCCCGACGCAGTCACCCTTTCGATCGATCATCTACCGAGACGAAGAGCATTTAGCCAAGGCGTGATCGTCAATGTGCTGAACCCGAAGGTTGCATTGTTCTTCTTGTCATATCTGCCGCAGTTTGTCGATGAGAGCCGTGGGCCAGCCTGGTCACAGGTGCTCACCTTGGGCGTCGTGTTTGTGGTGATCGGCTCTGTCACTGACTCGACGTGGGCGATCACAACGAGTGGGCTGCGCGACATGCTTCTGAAGGGCCGCTCGCTGGCATTCGTGCAGCGCTGGGTGTCGGGCTCGGTGTTCGTTGCGCTCGGTGTGCTCGCAGCCCGCGCTCACCGAGTCGCCTAAGACACTGCCGATGCAGACGTCCGCGAATCACGAGGTTGCTGAGACCGACTGAGTACGACAAGGCCAAGAAGAATCAATACCCCTGCCATCCATCCCAGTGCCGACAGACGTTCACCAAGTACGACAAACGCAGCGAGTGCGGCGGTGAGCGGCTCAACCAGAGTGATCGACACTGCCGTGGACGCATGTAGCGTCCGAAGGCCCCAGCCATACAGCACGTAGGCGATGCCTGCCGTCAAGACGCCCAGGTGCAGCAGCATCACTATGCCACTCGTCGACCACACCCAACCGACATCACTGCTCGAGACGACTGAAGCGATAAGGAACGGACTGAGTATGAGTGCGGCGAGAGCAAACTGGGAAGCGAGCGCCTCGGTTGACCCCACTCCTCGCGAAATGAGGACGCTAGTGATGTACGCATACACGGCATAACCGAGCCCGGCAGCCATTGCTGACAGCATCCCGAAGAGCGAGAGTGATATCACGGATGAATCGTTTGCTCCCCCGGCAACGAGAACTGCAACTCCGACAAGCATGACTGCAGTGCCGGCGTACCACCTCATGGCCGGGTTTCTTCGGTGTAGTACGAGATCGATGAGGCCGGAGAACACCGGGCCGCTTCCGAGCGCAATGACAGTTCCGGCTGCAACGCCCGAACGTTCCACACCAAAAAAGAACGCTGGCTGGTACAAGGCCGCGCCGAATGCCCCACACAACACGAGGTTGCGATTCACCCCGGTCGTTGCGGGCTGTAGCTGCTTTGACGGGCTGCACGCCCACAGAGTGATGGCTCCAAGGGCGATGCGGATCGCTCCAACCGTCCACACGGACGTGCCGTCGGGGCCGAGCGCTTGAGCGGTGCCTGTAGTACCGAAAAGTGCCGCTGCCGCAACTACTGCAAAGATGGCGCGGCAGGGCATGACGCCATTGTGACATCGGTTGGGGTCGGGCGGGCGCGTCAATGGCAAACTGTCGAGATGAGTTCCGATTCGCTGCCGGCCGATGCCTTTGGAACGCTTCGCGCGATTGTGGAAGATCGGCGAACCAACATGCTCGTTGATCGTGATCGAGAGGTCTCCGAAGACATTGTGCGAGACCTTTGTGAGCTTGCAATGTGGGCGCCGAATCATAAACGCACTTGGCCTTGGAGGTTTGCGGCTTTCTCGGGTGACGGCAGGGTTCGACTTGGCGAAGCATGCGCTCAAGATCTCATCGCCGGAGGATCTGATGATGAGTTCAAGATTCAAAAGGTTCGGTCGAAGTACACCCGAGTGCCTTGCGTGCTCGTGGTTGGATCAGCTCCCGATGATCATGCAACGTTTCATGATGAGAATCGTGATGCCGTGTCGGCAGGAATTCAAAATGCGTTGCTTGGGGCGACGTCGCTCGGGCTGGCCTCGTTTTGGTCGACGGCGCCGGTTATCGATGGGGCTCATACCCTCGAGTTGTGCGGCTTTGAGTCGGGTACTCGGCTCATCGGGATGATTTATCTCGGCTGGCCAACTGGCGACACGTTGCCCGGTATGCGACCCGACCTTGAGATCAACATCATCTCTTCTTAGCAGAGACCGACCTCGTCAATCTTGCGACGCTCTGCGCCCCGCCAGTGACTCAATTCAGAATCTGAAGTGCTTCTTCGGTGATGTCGCCCTCGATGATGCGGTAGCAGCGGGTTTCTGGTGACTCACGCTTCAACGACACGATGATGTAGTGCCAATTCGGATCTGGCGCTTGACCGACATCGGTCGGGCTTGGAAACGGCTCGGAGTGAGTGTGGCTGTGAACTACACCAATCACCTCGTTGTCGCGATCTTCAACCTCGCGCTCGATTCGAAGGTGATCTTTGGGGTCGATTGTGTAAACCCGGGCTGATCCCGCAGTGTTGAAGCATGGGTGGAACTCGTCGACGACATCAGCATCTGAACCGATTGTCGGGCCTGAAATGAGACCGCATGCCTCGAGTGGGTACGCCTTCACCGCCTCATGGATGATGGCATCGAGAACGGCTCGCCGGATCTGAATCACAACGACCACGCTAGTGGGTTCACACGGCTACAAGTTGATGCACCTCGAGCACTTGATGCTTGCCACCTGCCGAGTAGACGTCAGCGCGCACCGAACGTTGACCCGAGACATCCCAGCCCATCATTTCGGCAAGGAGGGGTTCGATTACGCCCCAGGTGCCGTCGGCACCGGTCCAAAACAGCCGACCGTCAAGAAGTGGGCCGCGTAGGGCAATCGTGACGACTCGACGTTGAGGCGTCATCTGTTGTCCGTGGCGTCGGGCGACAGCCTCGCGAAGGCGAAGTTCTGCTTCGAGGTCGCTGTCGTCGTGCAACGCAAATGCACTCGTTCCCAGCGATGACATGGCCGCCTGGTCACGAACGTGTTCGATCGGTGTCGACAACCTTCTGGCTGCTGATGGGTGACGCAATACGGCCGCCACTGGTTCTGGGTCGTGATGTGATGAGAAATTGTTCATATGCAGCACGGTAAAGAAGGGGTGTGACAATCTTCCGGGCGCCCGTGGTCTCGCAGTGCGGTCAGTCGCACTCGGTAACCTTTGTTCACCATGGCTCCGCCCGGCACCAAAATCATCGCAAGTAACCGCCGTGCCCGGCATGACTATGCGATTTCAGACTCGATTGAGGCTGGTATCTCTTTGCTGGGGAGCGAGGTGAAAAGTCTTCGTGAGGCGCAGGTGCAACTCAACGATGGCTTTGCACGATTCCGCAGTGGCGAGTTGTGGCTTGAGGGGGTTGCGATTGCGCCCTACGGGTTTGCCGTAGGATTCGGCGCCCACGAGCAGGACCGCCCTCGAAAACTGCTGTTGCATCGAGCCGAACTCAAACGCCTCAGCGACCAGGTAGATCGCGAACGGGTGTCGATCATTCCCCTTGCGATGTACTTCAAGAACGGCCGGGTGAAGGTCGAACTTGGAATTGGTAAGGGCCGCACAAAAGCTGACAAGCGCCAGTCGATCGCTGCAAAAGACGCACAGCGCGATATTGAGCGCGAGATGGGCCGACGCAACAAATACAACAGGTAATAGTTAGCCCGTTAGCTGCATTTGGCTCAGCGAGGTTGGCGCCACATCCCCCACTGATGTGGGCCTTGGGATCTGTCATTTTCGTCATCGGTCATGAGATCCCATTCAGTTCTAACCTCGAATCCATGGCGGCGGTAATACGCCACGTTCTCTTCGGTCTCAGTTTCGAGATAGCACCCAAGCCCCTCAGCATCGGCAATCGCAAAGACTTCTCCCATGAGTGCTGCGCCGAAACCTGTCCGTTGCCAGTCAGGGTGGGTAGCCAACATGTTGAGATACCAGTGAGGCTCTGGAGGTGTGTTCGCCTCAGAGAATGTTCCGTAGGCCACAAACCGAGAGAGCCGCCATGCCGGGTCATTACGTGGTTCATCCTCAACTTCGGCTTCAGGTCGACCCGGAGGGGTCCACTTGGCAAACGCCGCCCCATCACTTGTGCACCAGGTGCTGTTCAGCGCCACTCCCCTGCCAATGACCCATCGAAACACTCCTTGGCCATTTTGTTCGTAGTCATCGTCATCTGGAAAGAACCAGCGCATCACCGGATCAGCACAGAATGCCCGCCAACCGGTGACTGCAAGTTGTTTGATTTCGGCCGGTGTCGCTTGATGAATACCACTCATAGGTTCAATAGCCTCGCAGACCGGGGGCGATGCCCCGGTGTCCGGTTGCATCGCCGTTGTTGTAGTTTGAGCGGCAACATAACTACACAGGTACTTGTACCTAGTGGGTGCGTTCATACGGGGCTGACCGGTTTCGACGTCAGTATCGCTTGGGCGAATCTGCGACCCGAGTTGCTCAGACTCGAGAAACGGGGCAACCATAAGAATTGCCGATGAGCAGTTCGCTCTTGCCGCCTGATTCAGGTGAGTAAAGAGTCATCGTGACCAGAAATGGCGCACGGGGCCGGTCCGCCGCAGCCCGGCAACAGAAGCGGAGGATGACGACGAGAAAGACCGTTGACGGCGAGAAAGACCGCTGCCTCTTAGGAAAGACTGAGCGCTGATCGCAAGATCAATCGACCCGCCGATGAGCCGGCGTCAGGCTCTCAGACGGGAATGGTCGTAGCGGGTCCGTTCACGGGCTGATGGACGGGGGTTCGATTCCCCCCAGCTCCACTCAGGGGGACTTGTAGAAATACAAGTTTTCTCTCGTAGAAATCAGCCGGGTTCTGCGGGCCCCTCACCAAGCTCAGTCTCCGTCTGAGCTATCGGTATCGCCTCGGTTATGTAAGCCTGGTTTTGTTACATAGAAGAACATGCCACAACGGCGACACTTCTTACCATTGGGCCTCCTGTACCGGTCTTCTGGGTGAGGAGGTTCCTCGTCGGTGTCGACTATGTCGTGGAACCAGTAGTACGGGCCGCCCTCCGGCGTGCATTGACCCAGTTCGCGCTTGGTCTTCTCGAAGACATCACGCCAGCTACGCCCCGCGAAAATGCTGCGCCATTTGCGGCCCGGCGATGGCGGCGGCGGATACGGCAGACCGCTTTGCGACAAACCCTGGTCCTCTTCTGGCAGCGAGGCCGAATCCGACGGTTCGTCCTCTGACATGCTCTCAAGGTAGCAAAACCGGCCAAACAGTTCCGGCCGACCCAAAACGCCGCTCGAAGCCTCGTCACGCCTGCATTCAGTCCCCCACTTCTGCCCAGTGACAAGCCCTCCTGCCAGCGAATGAGAAGACACGAGCTCTGGTGCGTGAACAAACCTCCAAATCGGTGTGATCAACGACCACACCACCCCACCAACATCCGCACCACGCCAGGCCAAACGGATTTCTACGACTCCCCCACTCAGGGGGACTTGTAGAAATACGGGTTTTCTCTAGTAGANATCGGGCCAGGTCCCACTGGTCTCGCAACGAGAGCCTGTGTCTCAACTTCATTTCAATCGTCAAGCCGTTGGGGGCTGCCCGATGTGGTCTGTTCAGCCATTCAAGTAGTGCTCATCGAGTTCCCACTTGACCACGCCACCAATTTCAAGTGAACTCCTTACATGCGTCATAGCGAACAAATCCGCCTGATGAAGCAACTTTGCGCCCACTTGGATGCCGGCACCAACGTCGACGCCGGCGGGCTACGCCAATTGGACCCGTCCGTCTATACNGATCCNGNCCGGGCTGAGCGAGAGCGAAACGAGTTCTTTCTATCGACCCCTCAATGCGTTGGCATGTCCGGTGACCTCCCTGAGGCCGGCTCGTTTTTAACCCACGACGATCTCGGCGTGCCAATTCTCGCAACGCGAGACGCCGAGGGCCACTTCCGAGCATTTGTCAATTCATGCCGACACCGAGGCGTAGTAGTAGAGACGGAAGCACGGGGCACAAAACGCCGTTTCACGTGTCCGTTCCATGCCTGGAGTTACGACACCGGAGGTGCCCTTGTCGGCGTGCCGAAGTCCGAGCACTTCGGTGACATAGACACCGAATGTCTTGGCCTACGCCCATTACCTGCCGAGGAACGCCACGGTCTTCTTTTCGTCCATCCTGACCCCAACGGTCGAATGAATCTCGACGAGTTGCTGGGCGAGTGGTTCAACGACGAGTTCCCAACATGGCACTTCGGCGACATGATCCCGATCAATCACGACGCTTACGACACTGCGTGCAACTGGAAGTTGGCGATGGACACTTTCGGTGAGACCTACCACTTCTCTGCACTCCACAAAGACACCTTGTTCAACTCATTCCACGGCAACGTGCAGTGCTACGACCAAGAGGGGCACCTGCACAGGATGGTGCTCTGTCGACGTGAAATCGATGAAATGCGATTGCTGCCAGAAGATCAGTGGGACATTTCGATCGCCGGGCTTCCTGTCTACTGGATCTTCCCGAACGTAATACTAATGCCGTTTCGATTTGGTTGCTTCCTAGTGCGGGCCTACCCAACTGATGGCGATCCAGGTCGTCACATAAGTCGCGTCGACTTTTACATGAAGTCGGAACTGGTGGAAGCAAGTGGACAAGAGGCCGCTGAGGTCAACACGATGATCACCACAATTGCCCAGATCTTCGCCGAAATCATCCGTGACGAGGACTATGTAATGGGTGAGTCGCAGCAGCGTGCGGCGAACTCCGGATCTCTCGAACGGGTCATTTTCGGTCGCAACGAACCGGCCTTACATCATTACCACCAGACGTATGCAAGCAAGCTCGGCGACGCCCCCATTCCACTCGTTGATGCAATCTGATCTGCCAAGTGACGAAACGGCTTTCGACAGGAGCGCTTACGGCAACGCAAGCACGTTCACGGTCATTTCTTCACTGTACGAAATGTACGCATCGGGATCTGTAGGTGAGCCGCGAGACTCGTCGTAGTAGGTATCTCCAACCGTAATAGTGAGTAAGTCTGTCTCTGCAAGAACGAGCTGTTTTAATTCTTGGGCTGTGGCACCTGGATGGCCAGATAGGAGTTCAACCGCTCGGGCTGCGGCTATTGGCGTCGCATGTGAAGTGTCAGCGAATTCATAGTCAAGAGGAAGCTCGACGAAGACAGTGTTTCCAAGGTTTCGTGCCACGAAATCACCATGAAGATCAACTGAACCTTGCCGAGACGAAACAGATGATGCTTCACCCCACATCTCTGAAAAGTCCCAGTACCAAGCAATAAAGAGGGTTTGATCCATTGCGTCTGGGTCGTTCTCAATGACGTAGACGTTGCCAGCATGCGGAAACGGATACACCCCTAGTTCCGGGTCGCCATCAACCCCGGCATTTTCAAGGGACGATATGTAGAGCGCATTTGTCCCTTTGAGGGCCTCAACCTCCTGGTAACTGTCGTCACTGATTGCGAAAGGATCGCCGCCCTCATGACTACTCGCACTGATCACGACTGTTTCGTCTGCGTGAATTGCTCTAAAGCTGGTCCCGGAACCTCCCTCAAACGTGAAAAGCGTGAACTTCTCATTCGGGGCGAACGTTAAGAAGGTATCCCTCACACGATCGCCATGAGATTCTTCGCCGTTATTGCCGAAGACGTCGCTAAGGACCACTTTGATTGCGCCATCTCCTACTGACTCGAAGTACGGCTCGCCCCATTCTGGATTTAGATCTTCAAGGATGTAGTAGATGCGTGCTTCCTCATCTCCTACGACTGCAAATGGGTGAGCCCCTTGACGGCCCGATTCTTTGATGATTTCTCCTACCCGATCTACATCTCCCTCCCCAACTAGTTCCTCGCAGCCATCAATAGCAGCTTCGACAGCCCGGAAAGTTTCGGAGCCGAGTGCATCTTCTGATGCTCCGTTTCTCACAATGAAGTCGACGACGACGAATAAATCGGAATAATTAGTCTGAGAGTTGGCCGACAATTCATCAACGAAGCACGCTCCGAAGGGTCCGCCGTCGACGACGGGGAGATAGGAGGTGAAGTAATCGATGAGGTCCAGTCTCCATTTTTCCTCCAAAGAGCTATCCGATTCACTGCTTGAGTCAAAGTCGCTAGTCAAAGAGGTACTCACCTCACCGGAGGAATTGGTCTGTTGGACCGATTGAGATGGCTCGCGATCACCGCTGCTACACGAGATCAATAACACGCATAAAAGAGGTGCCAACAAAAATTGCGTGACTCTGAGACCCACCTCGTCAAACTTACCGACCCCTAGTACGACGAGAGGGGTACGACGACGCAACCGTCGAGATGCTGTGTGGGGCTTGCCTCGTGCCGCAATTGGCGGCCTTTTGTCTTTTAGGGCCTCTCTCAATCGACAGCCATAATCTGCCGTCTACTGCTCACCCGAGCCCAGGGCGACCAAGTGCATCAATCGTTTAAGGTCTCAGGCCTTCTCGTGATCATTCTTGCAATTACTTTTGCTCTCCCTGATATACAACGAGGGCCTAATCGCAACCGGTAGGAGACGCTCTGCCTTCGACTGATGCTCAACTCCACTTCACTCGAGACAGCGTGGTCGTCGTGCAGTAGTAGACATCTCGGTTGCCTCCTGCGGTGAGGAACATCCCGTTGGCAATTCTCGACCCAATGTCAACCCGGTCAAGAAGCGTGCCGCTTACGACATCGACGACCACCAGATCGTCACGGCCATCAGGGGTGAAGTCGTTGATGACAAGCTCACCCGATTCAGGGAAGACCACTGGCTGCATCGAGGCACGAATGTCGAGATGCCACGCAACTTCCATTTCAGCCCCAGAGGTATCAACACCAGCGAGACCACCATTAATTGAGTCCCACGCGATCGCCATGTTGAACTCGGGAACATGAACAGGCGGCGCAATGACTCCCCCGCCGCCAACACCAAATGGCTCGATCGAACTCGCGCTATTCCGATCGTTTAGCGGGATTCTGAACAGACGTTGCGCGCCATCCCACGGCGCTGGAAGCCGCCACGACACGTTGCGGCCTGGCGGTGTGTCGAAACGTCCGTTGGGTTCGATGAGGTGTATCGCGCGCACCGAAGGGACGTCTCCGCAGTCCATCACCCA
>PBWL01000054.1:8547-11745 GCA_002727235.1 Acidimicrobiaceae bacterium | reverse complement strand
TATGGTGAGTTTCATTGGCCGTTATTGCAATAGGCTCAGAAAAGTTCGTGATACTCGGCGGGCGCGCTGGAATGTTCGCGCATCATGTTGAAGGCACGGGGGCCGTCACCCGCCTCTATGGCCTTCTTGATGATCACATGCTGACTGTGGCTGACAATGATCCGGTTCAACGACCAGCTGACCCTGTCGCTGGCAAGCACCTCGCCGACCCCGCTTTCCGGCATCACCTTGAGACGGCGCAGGCAGTCCTCAATGAACGGATTGTCGCTTCCCTGCATGATCGTCCGATGGAAAATCAGATTGGCGACAGAAAATGCCTCGATTGCTTCATTGTCGATGATCCCGCGGCCGATGATGGCGCCTGTGGCCTCGACTGACTTGTCGAGACGCTCTCGGTTGAGGGATGAAAGACCTGTACGCGCAAGCCTCTGGGCGGCAAGCCCCTCCAGAACGCCGCGGACTTCGGTTGCATGAAGATGCGCCTCGTCGCTGAACTGCCGTGCGCGATAACCACGCCCCTCGAGCTTGGTCAGCAGCCCTTCGGCATGGAGGAGTTTCAGTGCCATTCGGACAGGAGTGCGTGACGCACCAAGCCTGCGGCTAAGGTCGCTTTCGGTGATACGCTCATGCTCGGCAAAGGCGTTGTCCGTGATCAATTCGCGGATCGCGTCGGCGACAGCTTCGTCACTGTTGTCCTGACGCCCTGCATGGGTGTTTTGTCTCATGCTGTTTCCCTGCCATATGCCCGATTCGGTTTTGCCACATTTAATGGGATTCACTAATGTATGACATGAATTCATAATATCCAAATATGCCATCAAAATCGATATATTTTTCATTTNTGAATTCAAAAANACAAAAATTGAGTTCAAAAATTTTTCATGGTGGGAATTTTGTTGCGGACGCTGTGTGGTTTTCTAAGGTTTTGCCTATCAAAAGATGGCCAACCCGGGCCAACCGGGTGGTCGGACGATATCGTTCTGGGAGGACAACCATGTTGAAGAATCTGTTCAAGGCAGCTGCGCTCGCGACNGCGGCGTCGTTCCTTGCCGTTTCCGCGCAGGCTGCGGATGTGATCAAGATCGGGCAGGTCGCGCCGAAGTCTGGTCCGTTGGCTGGCGGTGCCACCGTTACGCAGTGGCCGAATGTCGAGCTTTGGTCGAAGCAGGTCAATGCGGCCGGCGGACTGAATGTTGGCGGCAAGAAAATGATGGTCGAGATTGTCGAATATGACGACAAGACCAATCCGGGCGAGCACATCAAGGCTGCACAGCGCCTTGCCGAGGTCGACAAGGTGGATTTTGTGATCGCGCCTTATGGCACCGGCTTTAACCTCGCCGCGGCGCCGATCTACGCCAAATACGGCTATCCGCAGATCGCTGTATCTGCCATTTCAGACAAGATGCCGGAGCTGACTTCGCGTTACGACAATCTGTTCTTCACGCTTGGCAACACCACATCCTTCACCGATTCCGTCATCGAGATTCTTACGGACATGCGTGACGCGGGCACCATCGGCAACCGTGTTGCCATGGTGAATGTGGCAGATGCCTTNGGTATCGANCTNGCCGAGGCGGCGCGCCCGAAGATGAAGGACGCCGGGTTTGAAATTGTCTATGACAAGTCATACCCGCTGGGCACGCCTGACNTGTCGCCNATCATCAAGGGTGCCAAGGACAGCAAGCCTGATGCCTTTGTCGCATGGTCCTATCCGCCAGACACTTTCGGTCTGACCGAGCAGGCGATCATCCAGGATCTTGATGTGAAGATGTACTACACCGCGGTGGCAACCTGCTTCCCGGCCTTCAAGGGCAAGTTCGGCTCGAAGATCGAGGGTGTGTTCGGTGCNGGTGGCGTGAACCAGGATTCNGNNAANATCCAGGCTTACTTCAAGGCNCANAAGGANATCACCGGCAAGGACGCNGANGCNTGGGCNTCNGCAAACACCTATGTGTCGCTNGANATNCTNGGNCAGGCNATCGAGGGTGCCGGNACGCTCGANCGNAAGACNGTGACCCAGTACATCAAGGACAANACCTTCGATACGATNATGGGNCCGATCAGNTTNGAGAACCAGATCTCNAACAAGTANTGGACCGTNGGCCAGTGGCAGGGCGGCAAGTTTCGCGGCGTAAAGTCGTCGCAGATGGACGGCGCCNCTCCGATTGTCGCCAAGGACGGCTGGAACTGATCCGGACATAATTCGAGGCNGGCCACCTNTGCCGTGGCCGGCTTCATCTTCCTTGATTTGTTTCCCGGGAATCNGGCGTAACCACGTCCACCATACAGGTGCGCGGACCGGATTTCGTATCCCTGGGGTAAGGTGAGATGGATATCATCATCACAGGTCTGTTGCTCGGTGGCACCTATGCGCTGATCGCCTTTGGCCTGAATATGCAATATGGCGTCGCCAGGATCATGAACCTGGCCAATGGCGAATTTCTGGTGCTGGGAGCGCTGGCCGCCTTCTGGATTTTCATCGCCGACGCCATCAGCCCGATCCTGACGATGCTGCTCGTTGCGCCGCTGTCATTTTTCGGAAACTGGCTGATTTACAAGGCGCTTTTGCGTCCTCTTGTGCGGCGTGCGAAAAATCAGGGACAGCTGGAAGTTGATTCCATTCTGGCCACCTTCGGCATGAGCTTTGCGCTCGTCGGGATCATGGTGTCGATCCATGGCGAATACTTCACCTATTCCTATCTTGCCGAACCTTTCGAGATTGTTGGCGAGACCTTCGCTCTGAACCGCATCGTCGCCTTCTGCTTCGCGGTCCTCATTGGTGCCGTTCTCTGGCTTTGGCTGTATTTCACGCGGCCCGGCATGGCCATGCGCGCTGTGTCGGTCAGCACCGAGGCGAGCGGCCTGGTCGGCATCAATGTGCCGAAAATGTCGGCGCTGGCATTCGCACTCGGCGGTGCGGTGACCACTATGGGAGGCACGCTGATCTCAACCTTCATCACGCTGGATGCCTCTGTCGGGGTGATTTTCACNATGAAGGCGCTGATCATCATCATCATGGGCGGGGTCGGTGATATCCGNGGCGCGATTGTGGCGGCNCTNATCCTNGGNCTNGTNGAGACNNCGGTGGCACGGNTGATCGACCCCGGCCTCACGCTGGCNGCNGCCTANGCCATTTTNGTNCTNGTTCTGCTGTTCNGGCCNCAGGGNCTGTTCGGNAGGAAGCCGACATGAGNCANG
>PBWL01000054.1:0-8542 GCA_002727235.1 Acidimicrobiaceae bacterium | reverse complement strand
GANNTCAAATCCCTNNTCTGGGGNGCNGTNCTNCTGNTGCTGGCNGCNTGCGTNCCGCTGGTNGCNAACGGNTACTGGATGTCGATTGCGCTGACNATCGCGATGTTCACCGTNNTGGCGACNAGCTGGTCGCTGTTTTCCGGNCCNACNCATTACATCTCNCTGGCCACCGCGGCCTTCTTCGGGGTTGGCGGCTATCTGGTTGGCACCGGCATGTCTGACTACAATATGGGCTTCTGGCCCATGGTCGCCATCGCCCCGGTTGTCGGAGCTGTGCTGGCATTCCTGATCGGGATTGCCACCTTGCGCCTGTCAGGCGTCTATTTCGTGATTTTCACGCTGGGCCTTGCCGAGATGATCCGCACGCTGGTGTCCTGGATCCAGAACAACTTCACCGGGTCGCGCGGCCTGTATGTCCTCACCGACCTGACCGAAGCCGACATCTACATCTATCTGGTGATCCTGGCGGCGGTGGTCTATCTCGCTGGCTGGTGGATCAACCGGTCGCGACTGGGATTTGCGCTGAGGATCATCGGCAATGACGAGACGGTGGCCCGCCATGTCGGGATCAACACCGCCACCTCCAAAGTTATCCTGTTCACATTCTCGGGCTTTGTCGCGGCACTGGTCGGCGCTCTGATCGCGCCGCGCTACACCTATATCGAGCCAAACGGCGTGTTTTCGCCGGAACTCTCCTTCATCGTCGTCATCATGGCCCTGCTTGGCGGCACGGGCAGGCTGTGGGGGCCCATTGTCGGGGTGATCCCGTTCGCGCTGCTGCAGGAATATATCAACGCAAATTATTCAAGCTATTCGACGCTGGTCATGGGCATCGCCTTTCTGGTGATTGTCTATTTCCTGCCGAGGGGCGTGGTTGGGCGGATCGAGCAGCTTCTTGCAAAGCGGGGGCGTTCGACATGGTAGCGACTGTTCTCAGCGTGGCGAACGCCACCAAGCGCTTTGGCGGCCTCGTTGCTGTCAACAACCTGTCCTTCGAGGTACAGCAGAACGAGGTGATGGGGATCATCGGCCCGAACGGATCGGGCAAGACAACGATGATGAATCTGATCTCGGGCGCATTGCGGCTGAGTGAAGGGTCTGTCAGCCTCGATGGCCGTTTCATCAGCACGCTGAAAGCAGACCAGATCAACCAGCGCGGCATTGCGCGCACCTTTCAGCTGGTGCGTGTACTGCCGGGGCTGAGTGTGGCTGAAAACTGCATCGCCGGCATGGTGTTCGGCCACAGGCGGCTGTGGGGAGATCAGGCTCGATACGAGGCCGGCAAGCTGCTCTCACGGGTCGGCTTGTCCGGCAAGGAAACCGTGCCGGTCGGGTCCCTGACCTATATCGACCAGAAACGCCTCGAGCTGGCTCGGGCCCTTGCCTCGTCGCCGAAGCTTCTGCTTCTCGACGAATGGCTTGCCGGCCTGAACCCGACCGAACTGCAGGAGGGCATAGATCTCATCAGGTCACTTCGCGAGGAAGGCATCACCATCATCCTTGTTGAGCATGTGATGGACGCCATCCGCTCGCTCTGTGACCGCTGCATCGTGATGGCGGCGGGAGCCAAGATCGCCGAGGGATCTCCAGGCGAGGTGCTCGCCGATCCTGAAGTGGTGAAAGTCTATATCGGGGAGGATATCTGATGCTTGAGGTCAAAAACCTTTCCGTCAGCTATGGCCAGCATCGCGCACTGGAAGATGTTTCCGTGCAGATCGCAAAGGGCGAGGTGGTTGTCATTCTTGGCGCCAATGGCGCCGGCAAATCATCTCTGCTGCGCGCCATTGCCGGCTTGTCCGAAGGACATTGCGACGGGGATATCAGCTTTGCCGGGCAAACGCTTCTCGGCCACAGCCCTGACGAAATCGTAACCGGCGGAATTGCCCTCGTGCCGGAGGGTCGGGCCATTTTCGGTGACCTCAACGTCGAGGAGAATTTGCGGCTTGGCGCCTACAGCGAACGGGCGCGGATGAATGAACAGGCCAATCTCGACCGGGTGCTCACCCTGTTTCCGAAACTTCGTGAGCGCCGCAAACAGATCAGTCGCACCATGTCGGGCGGTGAGCAGCAGATGGTGGCCATCGGCCGTGCGCTGATGTCGGATCCGACCATCCTGATGCTTGACGAGCCGTCGCTGGGCCTGTCTCCGCTATTGAGCAAGGAGCTGTTTCAGGCGCTTGGCCGTATCCGCGAGACCGGCCTCGGTGTTCTGGTCGTCGAGCAGAATGCAAAGCTGTCGCTTGCCATCGCCGACCGCGGCTATCTGATCGAGAACGGGCGCATCGTCGGGGCGAATGACGCTGCGAGCCTGGCGGCCGACCCGGCTGTTCAGGCAGCCTATCTCGGCGGCAAGCCGGGACGGGTGGCGGCACCGGCTCCGAGGCCCGTTGCAGCAACGACAAAGCAGCCTGATCCGGCAGCGGTCGTCACATCGCCAGCAACAGCGAGCGCATCTGGCCGTGTCTATGTCACGCCGGCGGGCCTGTCCGGCGGGGCTGCCGATGCCGGCTCGCTGATAGGGGAAAATCTCGACAGTCTTCTCGGGAGGGCGAGCGCTGCCGCACGGNCGTCATCAACGGCCCTGTCGTCTCCGGCTGCCGGCGGCAGGAAAGGCCCGAAGATCGTCGAGATCACCCCCGAGCCCGAAGCGCCGGTGCCTCCTGCTGTGCCGGCAGCTGCGCCGGCTCATCAGAGGGCCGGTGGTGAAGACCGCATTTCTGCAATGCTGGCCGATTTCGAAGCTGCGGCACAGAAGGCGCGTGAACCGCGCCATATGAGCAGGGCGCCTGCAGCAGAGCGATCCAAAACGCACGGCGAAGAGCCTGTCGGGCTGCCGGAGATTCCGGTGTTCCGCAAGGCCAAGGTCGAGGTGTTCAAGCGCGACAGGAATGGCGCGCTCGTGAAAGCAAGGGAGGCTTAAATGGCACGATCCTTCGACAACCTTTATATCGGCGGGTCCTGGGTGCCGGCAGGTGGTGCGTTTGACGACCTGAACCCGGCGGACGGCTCGGTCTGGGCGCGTGTCGCCGACGGCAATGGCGGGATGGCAGTCCGTGCCATTGAAGCGGCGCAGGCTGCCTTCCCGCACTGGTCCGGACTGACCTATAACGAGCGTGCCCACTACATGCTNAAAGTCGCCGACGAGTTCGAGCGCCGTCGTGACGATCTTGTCGCTGCGCTGCAGGGCGAGGGTGGCGGCTGGTTCGGCAAGGGGATGTTCGAATCCGGTTATGTGCCTGAAGTGTTCCGTGCCGCCGCTGCCATGACCTACAACGCCATTGGCGAGGTGCTGCCTTCCGACCATGGCAAGGTATCGATGGCGATGCGCCGCCCCATGGGGGTCGTGACGGTTATTTCGCCCTGGAATTTTCCGACACTGCTCACGGCACGCGGCCTTGCCTTTCCGATCGCGGCCGGCAATTGCGTCGTGCTGAANCCCTCCGAGGAGACACCCTACACTGGCGGNATGATCTTCGCCGAGATTTTCGAGGCTGCCGGCGTTCCGGCGGGGGTCCTGAATGTGGTCACCTGTTCACGCGAGAATGTCCCGGCCGTTGGTGACATGATCGTCGAGCATCCGCTGGTCAAGGGGATCAGCTTCACCGGCTCGACGCCGGTGGGACGGGTGATCGCGGCCAAGGCAGGCGCGCATCTGAAGAAATGCTGTGTCGAGCTTGGCGGCAAGGATGCGCTGATCGTCTGTGACGATGCCGATATGGACCGCGCCACGGCGGCGGCCAATTTCGGCAGCTTCATGCATCAGGGCCAGATCTGCATGTCGGTCGAGAAAATTCTGGTTCAGGAGACGGTATTTGACGAGTTTCTGTCACGGTTCGCCGAGCGCGCGTCGAAACTGAAAGTCGGCGACCCGACCGCCGACAAGGGACATGTCATCGGCCCGCTGATCAATGACAAGCAGGCCGGCAAGGTCAGGGAACAGATCGAGGATGCTGTCGCGAAAGGCGCGCGCGTCGTGATCGGCGGCGGGGTTGACGGACGGTTTGTCGAGCCGACGATTCTGACAGGCGTCACTCCCGACATGAAGGTCTATGCCGAAGAAACCTTCGGTCCGGTGGTGCCGGTGATTCCCTACCGGACCGACAGCGAGGCCATCGCCATCGCCAATGACAGCGAATACGGGCTGTCTTCGGGCGTCATCACACGGAATGAGGCGCGTGGCCTTGCGATTGCGTCTGCGCTGGAGACGGGCATGTGCCACATCAACTGCAGCTCGGTGAATGACGAGCCGCATGTGCCGTTCGGCGGATCGAAATCATCCGGTGTCGGACGGCATGGCGGCCGCTGGTCAACCGAGACGTTTACCGAAACCAGATGGGTGACGCTTGAGCGTGGCGGGCGCGGTTTCCCGCCGATGTTCTAGGCGCAGGGGAGGAAAGAGGATGCAGGATACAGAGATGCGGGATACGGACTGGGCATCGCGAGACTGGACCTATGGCAAAATTCTCCGCGACAAGACGATCGTGGTGACCGGCTGTTCGTCGGGGATCGGGCGCGACACGGCAAAGCTGATCAAGCAGCTTGGCGGCGATGTTATCGGTGTCGATCGCAACAAGACCGAGGATTATGTCGACGAGTTGTATCTTGCCGACCTNTCCGACCGGCGCACCATCAAGGCACTGGTAGGCGCGCTGCCCGGGCGGATTGACGGCATTGCCAACATTGCCGGTCTGCCGCCGACAGCACCGGCCGATCTGGTGGTGAAGGTAAATCTTGTCGGCCTGAAATATTTCACCGAACTGATGGTTCNCAAGCTGAATGACAATGCCTCGATCGTGAACCTTGCTTCGCTTGCCGGNTTCGGCTGGCCGAACGCGCTGGAGGCGATCAACGCTTCCGAGCATCTGGCTTTCGAGGATGTCGAGCGTTTCATGCATGATCACAGGATCACCAACGAAGGTGGTCGCAGCTACTTCTTCAGCAAGGAAGCTCTCGTCGTCTGGACGATGAAAAACCGCTGGACCTGGCGTGACCGTGGCATCCGCATGAACGCCGTCAGCCCGGGGCCGGTGGAAACGCCGATCCTTGGAGATTTCGTGAAGACCCTCGGCGCCCGCGCCGAGGAAGACATGTCGGTCAATGACCGCCCCGGGAGGCCCGATGATATCGCGCCTGTCGTCTGTTTCCTGTTGTCCGACATGACCCACTGGTTCCGCGGAGCCAACCTGATGCTTGATGGTGGAATGTCCTCGCACATCTACCAGAACATGCACCAATTCTAACCCGAGAAGGAGAGAATGTGATGTCCGCTACATCGATTATTCTTCTGGTCATTGTCCTTGTCGTCATCCTTGTTGTGGTGGCGGCCTGGCTTTACGAACGTGCATCACGCGAGGTCTCGCTGGTGCGCACCGGCCTCAGAGGGCGCAAGGTCGTCCTTGATGGCGGGGTGATCGTGCTGCCCTATTTCCACAAGGTCAGCCGCGTCAACATGCAGACCATGCGCCTCGAGGTGAACCGTCATGGCGAACAGGCCCTGATCACCAAGGACAGGTTGCGCGTCGATGTCGGGGTCGAATTCTATGTGTCGGTGGAACCGACCGAGGAATCGATCGCGCGGGCGTCGCAAACGCTTGGGCGGCGCACATTCGAGGCCGACCAGCTTCGGGATCTGATCGAGGGCAAGCTGGTCGATACCTTGCGTTCGGTCGCCGCGCAACAGACCATGGACGAACTCCATGAGGGCCGGGGTGCGTTTGTGAAAGAAGTCAAATCGGCGTTGACCGAGGAGATACGCAGAAACGGTCTCGAGCTTGAATCCGTATCGCTGACCGCTCTCGACCAGACGCCCTTTACAGCACTCGACGAGAACAACGCATTCAACGCCGTCGGCATGCGCAAGCTCGCCGAGGTGATCGCGAATTCGAAGAAGGAACGTGCCACCATCGACGCCGATGCGGAAGTATCGGTGCGGCGGTCTGCCATGGAAGCGGCGAAGCGGACGCTGCAGATTGATCTGGAGGAGCAGGAAGCGCAGATCGAACAGGTGAAGACGCTGGAATCGCTTCGCGCATCCCAGCTTGCTGAAATCGCCGCAAGCAAGGCGGAATCCGAAATCGCGGCCAATGCCGCGAAGATCGAGATGGAGAAATCCATTCGTGCCAGTGATATCCGGCGTGAAGAGGAGATCAGCAAGGCCGAGATCGCGCAGCGGCTGGCCGTTGAAACGGCCGAGCAGCAACGCAACATCACGCTTCGCAAGCAGAGCATGGACGAGGCAAAAGCCGAGGCTGCCGCCAGCGGCGCGCGCGCAGAAGCGGTGAAGGCCGCCGAGGATGTGGAGACGGCAAAGGCGATAGCCGCCGCCGAGCGTGGAAGAAGCCTTGATCTGATCAGCGCCGAGAAGGAAAGCCAGGTGCATGGTCTGCGCAAGCAGCATGCCGCTGACACCGAGGCGGACACCATGGTCAAGCTGGCAGGTGCGCGTCTGAAAGCGGCGCAATCCGACGCCGATGCAGAGAAGGTCAGGCTGTCAGCCATGGCCGAGGAAATGGCGATGAAGGCGGACAATGCCCGTGCCATGAACGAGGCGGAAAATGCCATGTCGCCCGAGGTTATCGACCTTGCGCGTGACAAGGCACGTCTCGAGGCGCTGCCGAAGATTGTCGAGCAGATGGTCCGCCCGGCCGAGAAGATCGACTCCATCAAGATCCACCACATTACCGGCGGTGCTCTCGACCGCAGCGGGTCGTCCGGCGGTGGCGGTGAACGTGGCAATGACAAGCCTCCGGTCAACCAGGCGCTTGATTCCATCATGGACATGGCTGTGCAGCTCCCCGCCCTTCGCAAGATCGGTGAGGATCTCGGCGTCAGCTTCGAGGACGGGATGAGCGGTGTTGTCGATGGCGATCGCAAGCCTCCAAGGGACGAGACGTCCTGAGGCGGTGACAGACAGGGAGTGAGCCATGTTGCGCGCAACCGGTGGTGACGCACCCGTCACCACGGGCAATTATATCGACGGTGTGGCACGCCCGGCCGAAGGTGGCAGGACCTATGCCCTGTATAATCCGGCACGTCCCGACGAGCTGGTAGGTCACGCGGCCCTGTCGTCCGCCGTTGATGTCGATGCAGCGGTGCGTGCCGCGCATGCCGCCTATCCCGCATGGTCGAGAACAAGCTATGCCGAGCGCGCCGCAAAGCTGAACGAGGTGGCGGACTATCTTGAAGCCGGCCAGGACGATGTCGATCAGCGGGCAAGGCTGTTCTGCCGCGAGCACGGAAAACCGATCAAGGAAACCCATCTCGAGGTGTCGCGCCTTGGTGACCGGTTCCGGACAACAGCGGCCTATGCCGACAGGCTGGCACGCGACGAGATCGAGCACGGCCCGCCCTTCGATACCATCATCACCCGCCAGCCGCGCGGTGTGGCGACATTGATCGTTCCCTGGAACTGGCCTCTGTCGATCCTCGGCGCCAAGCTGCCGCAGGCACTGATGGCCGGCAATACAGTGGTCGTGAAGCCGTCGGAGCTGTCCGTTCTCGCACCCAGCATGACGCTTCAGAAAATCGCCGAGATGTTTCCGCCCGGGGTGATCAACATCGTCACCGGTGATGCCACCGAGATTGGTGACAATCTTGTGGGGCATCCGCTGGTGCGATTTGTCAATTTCACCGGGTCGGTGCGTATCGGCAAGCATGTGATGAAGGTGGCGGCCGACCAGTTGACGCCGGTGACGCTGGAACTTGGCGGCAACGATCCGGCCATTGTCTGCGCTGATGCGCGGCTCGACGACAAGGCCTTCATGAACATGTATCTCGGCACTTTCATGTCATCCGGGCAAATCTGCATGGCGCTGAAGCGGCTTTATGTTCACCGGTCGCGCTATGACGAGGTAATCGAGGGGCTGAGCGCTGTCTGCAACAGGATGGTTGTCGGCGACGGATTGCTGCCCGAGACGAATATGGGCCCGGTCAACAATGCCAAACAGTTGAAAACCGTCACAGACATGATTGGTCAGGCACGCGCGAGCGGTGCCGAAGTGCGCGAATGCGGGCAGGTGTCCGACGAGGCGCTCTATCGCAGGGGATATTTCCAGAAACCGGCGCTGGTCTTCAATCCCGACCAGAGCCTCGATATCGTGGCAGAGGAGCAGTTCGGCCCGGCGCTGCCCATCATGCCGTTCGATACCGAGGATGAGGCCATCCGCCGTGCCAATGACTCGCGCTATGGGCTTTGCTCGTCGGTCTGGACAGAAGATCGCGACCGCGCCCTGTCAATCTCCCGTCAGCTGGAAGCAGGCTATAGCTATCTGAATAACCACGGGCCCACGGCGCAGGATTTCCGAGGCCCCTTTGGCGGTTTCAAGGACAGCGGGTTTGGCCGCAATCTCGGATATGAAGGTGTTGTCCAGTTCCAGGGGTATCATTCGATTTCGAGCGTTCCGGGCTGGCTGCTCTAGACGACGTGTGCATGGGCAGTTTTTCTGGAGGCTTCAATGAGTGAACCGATCCAGCTCTACAGCAAGGAGATAGATGCGGATCCCTTTCCCGCTTATCAGCGCCTTCGTGACGAATTTCCATGCTA
>PBWL01000053.1 GCA_002727235.1 Acidimicrobiaceae bacterium | reverse complement strand
GCCATCGCTCCAATTTGCGTGAACTGAGCATGCCCAATTTCTCGGAATACCCAGTGGACCACCCCAGTGGTGGGTGATGCGCGCGTCTCGAATAGCGGGAAACAGGGCGATGAGCGCCGCGCAAATTCGATTTCTCATGGTGGTGTTGGTATCGAATGTCGGGCGAATAGCCGACCCGAAATGGTACGGGGCTCCTCTTCCGCCGAATGCGAGCCGGCCCTCGGCGGTTCGTTGCCCGTAGACGATGAGGTGGCGGGAGTCGTCAAATGTCGGACGGTTGGCGAGTCCGATCGTGTCCCACATGTCGTCAGGCAGTGGTTCGGTGGCGATCATCATCGAGTAGAGCGGAACCATGTTGCGATGTTGGCCGTCGATGTCAGACGTATAACCCTCGGTGGCCTGAACGATGTACTTCGTCGAAATCGTTCCCCTGTCGGTGGTGACACTTCCTCGCCCAAAGGCCGTTGCGCGAACAGGGGAGAGAATGCGCACACCATTTCGAACGACAGCGCGCCCGATGCCATGGGTGAGTTTGGCCGGGTTCACCGCAATGCAATGTGGAGTGAACATTGCTCCAGCGAGTTCGGACATCTTGCAGATGTCGCTGGCCGCGGCACCGTTGAGGAAGTGGTACTCATCGCCGAAGCCGAAGCGTTGGTATGTCGACACCTCGTGGGCCACTCGTTTGAGTTGTGGGGCGGAACGGGCAGCGGTGAAGGTCCCCCCGCGCTGTTCTGCGGCATCGATGCCTTCCGTTGCGAGCACTCGTTGAATTTCATCCAAGGTGCNGTGCATCTCGGTTTGCAGTTGTGTTGCGAGATCTCGGCCGTGCTCCCGCTCGATGCGCTCAAGTCCCATGGGAAGAAGTGCTGAGGCCCATCCACCATTTCGGCCACTCGCACCAAAGCCCACGCCCNCCGAGTCGATGACCACGATGTCGGCATCTGGGAGCTGTTGAGACAAGTAATACGCAGACCACAGTCCGGTGAGACCTGCTCCAATGATGGTGATATCGGCCCTTATCGATGATTCGAGTGGCTCTTCGANGCANCGGTCATCGGCGGAGAGGGTGTCCTCCCACAGCGAGTTCGGTCGTTGGATGTATTGGTGAGTCGAAGACATCACGAGTGGAAATGTAGTTGGCTCAGGCGAGGTCTGAGTTACGCCAGGATCACTCCGTTGCAGCGAGGGCGACATTGTCAATAAGTCGCACACCGCCAAACCATGCTGCAACGAGGAGTTGGGTGTCGCTATTGAGGTCAGTTACTGGTTCCAGCGTCAAGCGATCGACCACGGCGACATAATCGACGGTGCCACCGGATCGCTGAATATCGTTGGTTACCTGCTCAACGATATCGTTCAGCGAACCCGTGCTGGTCGAGCAATCGAGAGCCCGATCGATTGCCTGTTTGATCGAGGTGGCTTGGGCTCTTGCCTCGGGATTGAGGTGGATATTGCGGCTCGACATTGCGAGACCGTCATCTTCTCGAACTGTCGGTTCGCCGACCACGGTGACCGGCAAGCCGAGATCACGAACGACATGTTGAATGACAGCAAGTTGTTGGAAATCTTTCTCACCAAAGACTGCGATATGAGGTTGAACTGCGGTCAACAGTTTTGTTACCACCGTCGCAACTCCCGCGAAGTGACCAGGCCGATGTTCTCCTTCCCAACGATGGGCGAGAGAACCGGGGTCGATGCTGGTTTCGAACCCTTCTGGATACATGGCGTCAACGGTTGGCGCGTACACGGCATTGACACCGAGAGAGTCACAAAGAGCGATGTCAACGTCGAGAGTTCTTGGGTAAAGATCGAAGTCATCGGAGCGGTCGAACTGGGTNGGATTCACGAAGATCGACACCACCGTGTGGTCGCAGAGAGCTTGAGAGCGCTCGATCAGCGTGGCGTGCCCGCGATGCAGAGCACCCATTGTCGGGACGAGTCCGATCGACTGCCCGTCTCGTCGCCGTTCATCTGACCATCGATGTGCATCTGACGGAGTGGAGAGACGAAGGACGGAGGTCATCGGAGAGCGCTGGGGCAAAGCGACGTGTACGACGGCATATCGGCCATCGGCTCAGCATGGACGATGGCATCGATGCAGGCCAATGCGGTGACGTTCGCGGCAACTTCCGACAGACGCGACAGGGCAAGTGTTCGCTCGGGCGAATCGATGGCGACGCTGCCGGTTGCCATTGCAAACATGGTGTCGCCATCGGCGAGGGTGTGGACCGGCCTAATTGACCTTGCGAGGCCGTCGTGAGAACTCATTGCGAGACGAGTGGCTTCTGATCTGTCGATCTGCGCATCGGTCGCAACAACACCGATGGTGGTATTGAACGACGCTGTCGTGACTGAGTCGACATGTTCTGCGTAACGCTGTCTGTCAGCGGAGCTCGGCGACTTGAGTCGCGGGTGAGGTTCCCACGNTCGACCCGATGAGGGGTCGATAAGGCTTCCCCGTGCGTTGACCACACACAGCGCTGCGATGGTGACGCTGCTCCCTTTCTCATCGCCAATCGGGATATCGATCGTCGCTGAGGCCATACCGATACCTCCCCGAAGACCGCCCGCTACGGCTCCGGTTCCTGCTCCGATCGAACCGCGCCGCCGCTCTCGTGCCGANGNGCTCCGGGTTGCNCTNCGACCAAATTCNGCGTCGGGNTGATGCCGAAAGTGTCCGCCGCGCCCGAGATCAAAAATGACAGCACTTGGAATGACAGGAACCACCTGGTGGGCTTCTGGTCCGACGCGAAAGCCTCGCTCTCGGTCAGCCAATTCATCAACAACTCCATCTGCTGCTCTCAGTCCATACGCACTCCCACCCGAGAGACAAATGGCATCGACCTTGTCGACAAGATTCATTGGGGAGAGAGCGTCGGTTTCACGCGTGCCCGGACCTCCGCCACGAACATCAACTCCGGCGGTAACAGGGTGCTCGGCGAGAACGACCGTGGTGCCGGTTCTCCAATTACGATTTGACCGGTCGTAATGGCCGACGCGGATGCCAGCGACGTCGGTCAGTGATCCAAGATCAGCTGGCATCGAGGGCTTCCCAGAGTTGACGAATGCGAGGTTCGCTATCGCTCACCACATCGACACCAATTGTCGTATCGGCATCGAGTAACTGGGTGTTTCGTTCGGCCCCCCACTGCGGCCAACCTGCGTCGCGCGTGTGCATAAATGTTGTCATCGAATCTGAGAATGACGCAGCGAGTTTGCGTCGAGCGGGGGCGTCGCCGGTAAAAAGTTCAACGCCCTTGCGGTCGAGGTTGTTGAGAGCAAACGGAATATCAAGGGCATGACAGCTGCCGAGAACGCCACCGAACACCGGTGTTTCGAAGGTAAACCAATAGGAGTGGGTGCTGTGTTTCTGTTGTTGCCGTGCTTCGGCGATGCGGTGGGCAGGCCAACGGAAGACTCCGTCGGTCTCAAGAGCTGACACCAACTGTGGAGGCGTTGAGCCAGGNCGATGNTCTCGGTAGATGTCGTACGCCTCNGACGANGCGAAATGACGTTCGAATNTTGTGCGTGCTGNTTCCTCGTCGATCTNGGTGTAGNGGGGATCNAAGGCNGTGAAGAGNTGCATTTCGTCTCGCGTNGTTCCNATGANGAGCGGCACAGGGTTGGAGGCCGCAAGNTCTGANGGATCTCCGGGTAGCCANTTGNCGTCGGTTGTCGGAGCNAATGCAGTGAGGGATTCATCTGTCGAAGANAGCATGTCNCCCTGGGCTTTCAGCAACGCGTNAGNTGGTANNGAAATGAGATCGTCGGGGTGATCTACNCCNGCNGCGGNAAGNAGTTCTGANAGTGCCTCATCACCCCTTTCNGACGACCNAAGTTGGGGGATCGACGGGCTCATCGCAATCGCTCCCGAGTACAACCCNTCAGCGTGNGGGCATGCCATNAGCGAAATAACNCTCGCNCCNCCGGCGGACTCNCCCATGATCGTNACNTGCGATGGATCGCCACCGAATGANGCNATGTTGTTGCGGACCCATTGCAATGCATTGACCTGATCGCTGAGACCNGCGTTATCNCGNCCCCTNAACCCGAGTGCTCCNAGGCGATAGTTGATCGTTACGACGACGATGTCGCCAGAGCGCACGAGATTGCTTCCGTCATACCAAGGAACCGAACCTGCTCCATTCGTAAAGGCGCCTCCGTGAATCCAGACGAGGACCGGTTTACGGGCCGAGGTGTCCGCAGTGAACACGTTGAGGGTCAGACACTCTTCGGCCATTGGCTGTGTGCTCTCGCCGAGAAGTTGTTCCATGATTCCGGGAACTTGGAGGCATTGCGGCCCATACACGGTGGCATCTCGAAGATCGCTCCACGTAGAGGTTTCGAGCTCTGATGGTTGGAAGCGATCGGCAAGTGCGTAGTTGATGCCCTTAAAGACGAACACTCCGTCACGGTTGAGTCCGGAGTAATCGCCCAGAGGGGTTATGGCGTGAGCATGTGTCATTGCGACGAAGGTAGCGTGCGGAGGTGGTCCGAAGTCAGATGGGCGCAGTTTCTCATTCGATACGGGGTCGGATGATGGCGAGAGTGGGTGATGCAGTCGCGTGGTGCTGGGACCGGCTATCTGTCATTGCATCTGTTGGGCCGAAGAGTCGCCGTGGCCGGCGCTTCGGAGCGTTCGGTGAGGGAAGCATTATTTGTTTCCCGGCAACTTCTCTGATGAACGAGCGATTCATCGAGATCGGTGAGAACACGATGATTGGCCCCCACGTTGCCTTGTCGGCGGGGATGGCTCCGGGTCAAGAGTGCCTCTCGCAGCCGGTGGTTCGCATCGGCGATCGTTGTTTGATTGGTCGTGGTTCTGGAATTGTCGGACACTTTTCGATCGACATTGGTGACGATGTGTGGACAGGTCATCACGTTTACATCACCGATCAGAACCATGGCTACGACAACGTTGACATCCCGATTTCCCAGCAATCAATGCCAGAGAAACCAGTGCGTATTGGTTCAGGGTCGTGGCTTGGTCACGGCACTGTCGTGTTACCTGGCACCGACATTGGTGAACATGTGGTGATCGGCGCAAACAGTGTGGTGACGGGAAGCATTCCTTCGTTCAGCGTTGCCGTTGGGGCTCCGGCACGCGTGGTGAAGTCGATGTCAGAGGATGATGGGTCGCCGTCATAAGTACTTTGATGATGCTTGAGTTCGTCAGGGTTCAGATGTCGAGATCGAGGGGTGGTTTGCACGCAGGCATCTCGTTATCCGCAGCAAATGTTGCCAGTCGCTCTGAAATTGGAATTTGATTCGCGGTTTCGTAGAAGGGGAGGTTCTCGCCGCTTTCCCGAAGTTGCGCAGCGTAGTTTCGGCGGTCGCCGAGATATGTGCGGTATTCATCAATCCACAGCGGAATAATCGCCTGGCCTTTTTCGCCTGTGAGCGGTAACGCCTCAAGCGAGTTCAACATGCGTTCGAGGGTGTCGGTTGCCTCGTCGACGATGTCGGCACGCTGGCGGATGAGTTCGGCGCCGCCTTCGTCAAGTCGTGTGTAGTTCGCGAGAGCGGTCCGTTCGTCGGCGGCCGTTTCGCAGATGGATTGCGCTGATTCAACCCAGGCGCGATCTTCGACGCGGTTGACTCCTTCTTTCGGGGCGAAGAACAGAGCCCAAATCCAGAATGTTGCGAAAACACCAAATCCGATGAGAGCAACTGTGCGCGTAAGGACCGAACGGGTTTCGCGGGTGGGGGTTGGCGACGAGGGGGGTGTCTCCATGTCTCCTACGTTAGGGGGCATTCATTCGGATTGGCTCGATGGGCCCAAGGTCAATTCCAAATGGCAGTTCCCCGCCCACAGCGACAATGACGCATTCAACGCTTTGCTGGGTGGAGGGTACGCGCGTTGTCACTCGAGCGGAACGCTCGGGGCGAATGCTTTCTGTTGTCAGCGTGGCGCTTCTCACGACTTGGCGAAGCGGTTCACCGACAATCTCCACAAAAATTGAGAACTGTGATAACTCGTCCCCACGGTTAGTGATGTCGATGGCGATCTTGATGTTGGTGCCATCCGGCGAGCATTGAGCGACAACAACTTCATGCGGGTTTGGGCTGATGAATCTCTGCACTGCCCGCCCGAGCGTCACCGCCGGAATGGTGAGCATGAGGGCTAAGGCCAATACAAGCCAGGGCCATCTGCGGCGTTTCGCCTGTGGTGGTGAGGTGACGCCGAGCGGGTCGACGTGGCGCGCACCATCTGTGGAGACATCGGCGGTCCATGACGTGCCGTTGAACCATCGATGGTCGTAGCGTCCCAGAGGGTCTGGGTACCAGCCTTGAGGGCTATCCACACTCGCACGGTACCGTCTATTGCGATGGAGATCGTGCTCGTTCGTCACGGACAACCCGAGTGGGTGAAGGGTGGCTTGAATGTTGTCGACCCTCCGCTTACCGATCTGGGTCACCGGCAGGCTGAACGGCTCGCTGATGCTCTTGAGGGCGAGTCATTCGATGAAATTCTTGTGTCGCCGCTCACTCGGGCCCGGCAAACTGCGGCGCCGCTTCTTTCGCGACTTGGCCGCCAAGAGGTGATCGCGCCGTGGCTAGAAGAGATTCGAGACCCGGGCTGGGATGGAACCCCGGTGGAAAAAGCTGAGCAGGCGTATGCAGAACTCAGGCAGCGCCCTCCTGCCGAGCGTTGGCATGGCTTACTAGACGGCGAGTCGGTTCGGTCGTTTGTCGATCGAATTCATCTTGGTGTGGAGAGTTTTCTTGCCGAACGAGGTACCCGTCGAGGCGATGATGAACTTCCGGTGTGGGAGATGGATGCCCCGGGTAAGCGCATTCTTCTCGTCGCTCATGCNGGAACGAACACGGTGTCAATCGGGCACATGTTGGGCCTTATGCCCACCCCATGGGAATTTGACCGGTTTGTGTTGATGCATGCCTCTATCTCGCGACTCGAGTCGATGAAGGTGGGTGGCGCGCATTCGTTCAGTTTGGTCAAACTCTCTGATGTCGAGCATTTGTCAACGAGCGAACGCACCCGCTGACGAAGCAAGGGTGCTGGATGAGGAACTGGCAGTAATTTCGTGGGCCCTTTGGCGCGCTGGAGGTTCTCAGTCGTAGCATCGAAGCATGCGGTTGGAGCCTTCGGCGTATCAGCGCTCANCGTATTTTGCGTTGATCGCGTTGATTGGCATCATTATCACGGGCGCTGCGGTTCGGCTCACCAACAGTGGTTTGGGTTGTGATGATTGGCCAAATTGCAACAGTGAGAAACTTATTGATGTCTCCTCTGCTCATGCGGCAATCGAGCAAGTGAACCGGCTGTTGACCGGTGTCGTCGTGGTGGCTGTGGCGGCTGCGGTTTTGGGCTCGTATGTGCGGTCTCCACGTCGGCGGGACCTGGTGTGGTGGTCGTGGTCGCTGGTGGTGGGTGTCTTTGCGAACGCATTCCTTGGTGCGATTACGGTCTGGGTTGACCTGCACCCCTATGCAGTGCAGGGGCACCTGTTGCTGTCGATGGCGTTGATTTCGGCAGGCGCCGTGCTCGTGCGTCGTGCGAGCGAACCTGATGGTGTTGAGCGTGAGCAGGTGTCATCGGGGCCTTCAACGAAGCTCGTTCGAGTTATTGCGCTTGGTGTCACAGTGGCGGTGGTGACGGGAACGGTGGTGACCGGAGCAGGCCCTCACGCTGGTGATGAGAACGCCGTTCGTTTGAATGTTGATATTTCAACCGTTGCCCGAATTCACGGAGCGAGCGTGATTGCGACGCTCATAGCGGCGGTTGTCTTGGTGATTCGTCTTCGAGCGTCAGCCAAAGATCAGCGACATCTGCAAGCGGGGTTCACGAAGTGGTTGACAGTCGCAATGATGCAGGCGGTCATCGGATACGTCCAATACTTCACGGGCGTCCCTGAGTTACTCGTGCTTGCTCACGTTGCGGGTGCGTCATTGCTCTACGTCGCCACAACTCAACTCCTACTTGATACCTCTCGGCCAGCGGTGAGCCTGGTTCGTTAGTCATGTCGACGAAACACGAGGTCGACACTGCGTTTGCTCGATTAGGTCTCCAAAAAGGCCGAGCCACCCGTGCAGAGGTCATTGCCGCTCGTCGTCGGCTCGCTCGCGAACTCCACCCCGATCGCCAAGGGGGCAACCCTGAATTGATGGCCGAAGTCAACCGGTCAGGCGACATTGCCCTCGCCTATGTTGACGAGCACATCGTCGTTGACTCAACTGCTAACTCGGCTCGAGTCACACCGCCGCCCCAACAGCCGGTGCAGCGAGACCATCCTTCGTTCACCATTGATGTGCTGCCGGTCGANGCTTGNGAAGCGCTCCGAATTNTTGCCTCTTGGGNTGGTGAGATCATNGATGAAGATCCGCCGTATCTGCTTGAGGTCGATATGCACGATCCGTACTCGGTCTGGTGTCGCCTTGAGTTGGTTCCCGATGCCGGAGCGACGACGGTGACCGTGTCAGCGACCGGCGAGTGTCTGCGAGGAGTCAATATTGAGGCGATTCGNGATGTCTGGATCGATCAACTCAACCAACTTGANTGGCAGACCCTCGACCCTGATCAGCAGCGGCCTTNGTGAGCCGGTCGCGCAGAGCNNTTCCAAGNCCTTCNTTNGGTGGCATNAGNGCGANGATCAGCGATACCTCNGCAGCATCAGCGGCCCNCAGTTCTGANTAGAGNTCGTGNGCCGCCTTCACAAGATCTTGCGCGCAGTNNATGATGTACACCTCATCAGATGNNGTNTCGGGAAGCGGATCACCAGGTTCAACAAGNANCATCTTGGTTCGCGGGGCNTAGTGCGANNCCANCATNCCCGCTGCNCGTGAGGGGCCGGAGGCCTCATCGACATCGCCGATTAGTTCTGCGATGGTCTCGGCAGAGATGCCACCCGGCCGGAGGATCTGCGCAGGTTTGGTCGTGATGTCGATGATGGTGCTTTCAACGCCAACCCCGCACGGGCCGCCATCGAGGATGAGGTCGAGATCAGGGTCAAGGTGATTGCCAATGTCATCGATGACATGTTGGGCGGTGGTGGGACTGACTTTCCCGAATCTATTCGCGGATGGGGCGGCGATCGCTCCTCCGTGTTCGGCGAGGAGTTGTTGGGTCAGCGGGTGAGCCGGTACTCGAATGCCGACAGTTGGCCGGCCGCCTGTCACGATGTCAGAAACTTGCGGGCTTCGCTCGGCGAGCAGGGTAAGCGGCCCTGGCCAGCACTTTGTGGCGAGGATCTGGGCGGTAGGTGAACTGAGATCAGCCCACCGTTCCGCAATCTCAAGATGAGCGACGTGGATGATGAGGGGGTGCCCGGTAGGTCGATCTTTGGTCGAGAAAATTCGCTTAACTGCCTCCGGCATCGTCACATCGGCGGCCAGTCCGTAAACGGTTTCGGTGGGAATTGCAACGAGGCCTCCATTGCGGAGCACCTCGACCGCCCGAGATGGGTCTGATGAGACACCGATTGGTCGAGTGGTCACGTTGGAATTGCGTCAAGAAATTCGAGGACAGCATCAACGAAATCGAATGACTCAGGAGTTGCAAAGTGGTCGACGTTCTTCAGCACTGCCCCCTGAGCGTTTGGTAGAGCGTCGACCAGTTGGTCGGCCGGGTATACGAAATCTTTGTCGCCAACGATGACGAGAATCTCGCAGTTGACGCCGGCTAGCGATTCGTCCGTGAGACGAATTCGTTGGGGCTGTTTCAGTACCGCAGACAGCGCGGCCGAGTCATTGCCTGCCTGACCTGCGTACTGAGCGAAGAGGCGAGAAACGTTGTCTTCTGGGTCACCGTTGCCATCGACTGCTGCAACGATCTTTGCGGTTCGGTCTTTGTCGCGTTCGAACACGTTTTTCCCGATTCCAGCAAGAACGAGCCGTCTGAACGCGCCTGGATGTTCTGTTGCGGTTCGAAGAAGGGTCAACGCCCCCATCGAGAAGCCGACGGCATCGATTGCTGTTCCATCGTCGGGGAGTGCATCAACCACTCGGGTCGTGAGATCTGCATACGCCTCNGGCTCGTGCGGTTTTGGGGCNTCGCCATGGCCGAGGAGATCAACTCCGATCACAGGACGCCCAGCATCTGCGAGAAGGGCGGTGAATCCATTTCGCTCCCATGTCGTTGCAAATGATCCTCCCCATCCGTGNACGCACATCACGGGGGTNTTGTCGTTGGTTTCAGACATAGGTGATGACCTTAGACGGATTTCTTCGAGGGAAATGCATGGTGTNGCGTTGGCCTCTTCTCGTGGAGGGTTAGCATTGTTGCGCCGNCCGAGGAGGANCTCATGCGAATGCTGCACCCGAACAACGCCCACGACCTCACNTACAACGACGTCTTCATGGTTCCAAGCCTNTCAACGGTTGGATCTCGCTTTGGCGTTGATCTTTCGACNCCTGATGGCATCGGAACGACGATTCCGATTGTGGTNTCGAACATGACGGCGGTCGCAGGTCGTCGTATGGCCGAGGTTGTTGCTCGTCGTGGCGGCATCACGGTGCTTCCTCAGGACATTCCAACCGATGTCATCGAATCAGTGGTGAGCTGGGTGAAGGCCCGTCACCCTCTTTTCGAGACTCCGATCACGCTGACCCCTGGCAACACCATTGGCGATGCTCTGCAACTGATTCACAAACGAGCTCACGACGCAATCGTCGTCGTCGATGACAGCGGGTGTCCGGTCGGTATTTTCACCGAGGAAGATGCGGCTGGTTTTGATCGATTCACTCAGGTGCGTCACGTCATGTCTCGAGAGTTGGTGACGCTTCCCGACAGTATCGATGCTCCATCAGCATTCGACATTCTTGGTGAGCAACGTCTTTCAGTTGCCCCGGTCGTCGGTGGGGATGGCCGGCTCATCGGTGTGATGACACGAAAGGGCGCCCTTCGATCAACGATTTACCGCCCGGCGGTTGATGCCGACGGGCGGCTACTCATTTCGGTAGCGGTGGGAATTAATGCTGACCCCGCTGGTCGAGCGAAGGCACTCGCAGGAATGGGGGTTGATGTGCTCGTTGTCGACACGGCACACGGACATCAATCGAAGATGATCGAGGTGGTCGAGCAGGTTCGTGCGGCGGTGCCTGAAATGAAAATTGTTGCTGGAAATGTCGTCACCGAAGAGGGGACACGACATCTCATCGAGGCGGGCGCAGACATCGTGAAGGTTGGTGTTGGTCCGGGTGCGATGTGTACGACTCGAATGATGACTGGTGTTGGCCGACCTCAATTCTCTGCCGTTGTTGAGTGCGCTGATGAGGCTGCCCGACTTGGCGGAACCATTTGGGCTGACGGTGGTGTGCGTTTCCCNCGGGACGTTGCGCTTGCGNTGGCCGGAGGGGCGGCAAACGTCATGTTTGGCTCATGGTTTGCTGGCACCTACGAGTCTGCTGCTGATTTACAGCGCGACACCGATGGGCGTCTATACAAGGAGAGTTTCGGTATGGCGTCGAATCGTGCCGTGAAAAACCGCAGTCGTGATGACGATGAACTTGAGCGTGCTCGCAAAGAACTGTTCGAAGAGGGAATTAGCACCTCGCGGATGTACCTCGATACACAGCGACCCGGAGTCGAAGACATCATCGATCAGATTGTTGCTGGCGTGCGATCATCGTGCACCTACGCGGGTGCGGGAACAATTCCAGAGTTTCATGAGCGAGCGGTTGTAGGAGTGCAGAGTCACGCCGGATACGAAGAAGGCCGCCCACTCGGAACGAGTTGGTGATCTTGCGGTGATCATTGCAATCGATGGTCCCGCTGGCGCAGGCAAAAGCACGGTTGCGCGTCGAGTTGCGGATGAACTTGGCGTTGACTACCTCGATACTGGAGCGATGTATAGAGCGGTCACCTTCGGAGTGCTTGCTCGAGAAATCGACCCAGCCGATGCCCATGCTGTCATCAAGGTATGCGGCCAACTTGAGCTCGATGTTGGTGTCGATCGGGTCATGGTTGACGGAGTGGATGCGACGTCGGCCATCAGAGGTCCGAAGGTGACCTCAGCGGTGAGTTCAGTGGCAGCGAATCCCCAGGTTCGAAGCATCTTGGTGGAACTGCAGAGAGCTTGGGTTCGCAACCGTGGAGCTGGGGTGGTTGAGGGACGTGATATCACGACTGTGGTGCTCCCAGACGCTGATCTCAAACTATTTGTGACGGCGTCACCGCGGGTTCGAGCTGAACGTCGTGTTGCCGAATCTGGCGGCGATGTCGACGCTGTTGAGGCCTCGATTGCTGAGCGAGATCGCCGAGATGAGACCCGTGAAGCATCCCCTCTGAGTATTTCATCAGAGGCAGTTGTCATCGATACGAGTGAGATGTCGATCGATGATGTCGTTGCGGACATTCTTTTAAGAGTGCAAGGCTGATCATATGACAAAGTACGCCACTCATTTTGTTGGCCAGACGTTGCCCTCAAAAGTGTTCTATCGCTTTGGGCGTTTCATCGTGTCGGGTGGCATACGGGCGTACACGAGAATGTCAATCATTGGGCGGGAAAACCTTCCTGCGACCGGTGCCTATGTTCTTTCTCCTGTGCATCGCTCGTATATCGACACCCCGATTTTGGGTGCCCTCACCACTCGCAGACTTCGGTTCCTTGGAAAAGATTCGATGTGGGCATCGACATGGTTTGGTTGGGTGCTGTCATCGCTCGGTGCGATCCCCGTAACTCGAGGCTCTGCAGATCGAGAAGCGATGAAGCGAGCNNTCACCGTCCTTGAAGCCGGTGAACCGCTAGTGCTGTATCCAGAGGGTGAGCGTAAGTCCGGTCCGGTCGTTCAGCCGATGTTCGACGGCGCTGTCTACATTGCGCTGAAAGCAGGCGTTCCGATTATTCCTGTGGGGATTGGCGGCTCTGAGCGAGTGATGCCGAAGTCAGCCAAATTCATCTACCCGCGCAAGGTTCGCGTAGTGATTGGAGAGGCGCTGCACCCGAATGTTCCTGTCAGCGAAGGTAGCCGTATCCCAAGAAGTGCGATCNCTGCGCAAAGCGCAGCGTTGCGTGCAGAGCTTCAACGGCTGTTCGACATGTCGATGGTCGGGGTGGGCTGGTCGTACCCACCGGAGTCATCTCACGACCAGAATGCAAGGAACGACTGAGCGAGCGTGACCGGGTCGTCAACCCCACAGAGTTCGCGCGCCGAATGCATTGAGAGTTGTGGAACTCCGANGTCGATGGTGTCGATTCCGAGGCGGGTTGCNGTGATCGGCCCGATCGTCGACCCACACGGGATGTTGTTCTTTGAAGAGAACACNTGGGTGNGAAGGCCTGCCCGTTCGCANATGGCTGCGTATCGCTGAGCGGTNNTTGATGANGTCGCNTANCGCTGATTGACGTTGAGTTTGATGGCGGGTCCTTTATTGACCTGTGGGGCGTGTCCATGGTCGTGTCGGTCTGGGTAATTCGGGTGAAGCGCGTGCGCGTTGTCGGCCGAAATACACATCGATCGGCTTAGAGCCCGGGCGAGGTCAGCACTTGAGCCACCTCGCGCAGCAACGATTCGGGTGAGCACCTGTTCGAGCGTCGGCCCTCCGGCACCAGTGGTGCTCGCTGACCCGACCTCTTCATGATCATTCAGCACGATCATTTGCAATTGATCGGTATACGAAGTGGCTGAAAGTGCCGCAACCGCAGCCCAGCACGAGACGAGATTGTCGAGTCGACCCGACGCGAGCAGTTCACGTGCCGAGCCGAGACGCGCTGCGGGCTGAGTGTCGAAGAGCGAAATATCCCACCATGCAATTGAGTCGAAACCCGAGAGACGTTGTAAGCGTTCGACAACCGACTCTCCCAGAGGGTCGACGCTCCAGATCGGAATGAGGTGAGTCTGAGGGTCAAGGCGAAGTCCGTCGTTGACGCCGCGATCGAGATGAATCGCAAGTTGTGGAATACGTGCGATCGCGTCGGTTCGTACGAGGGCGGTTTCACCAGCATCATTCACGACTCGTCCGGCGAGGCCCAGGTCGCGATCGAGCCATGAGTTGTTGAGGATCCCCCCGTAGACCTCAACGGCGAGTTGACGCCATCCGTGGTGCTGAACGTCAGGGTTCGGTTTGAGTTTGAAACATGGTGAATCGGTGTGAGCACCAACGAGCAACATGTCGGGTGCGGGAGCCGGCGTTGTTGGCGCTTTCCAAGCAACGAGTGCACCGTCGCGGCGAACGAATCGGAACCCATCAACCGATGAGCTGTCCCATTCGTCTGCAAGCGACANNTCTGATGCACCGGCGGCGGTGAGCCGTGNCGAGCATTCGGCAACCGCATGAAATGGTGACGGNGANGCGTCGAGNAGGCTCATGCAGTCNTCGATGGNNAACNTGTGTGAAGTNGGTGTCATCAGAGTTGGAAATCCTCGTGCGAAAANCGTNAATGGCCGNGAGGTGCTGCTGCGCACCTGNTTGGTGAACGAAGTCTATNTGCGGTTGANGAATTGGCTTCTAGNGNGNNGTTCGAGCGNNTACATCTGCGGCCNAGCGGGGAGCGGCTCGTAGTGCCATAGGGCTCCGTCGTAGGGTTTTGTGCGTGGGCGGGCGAGACGATCTTCAGTGGCAAGTCGGTGATGTCACGATTCGTCGAGTAGAGGCGAGAGTGACGGCTGTGCCCCATGGTTCGATCTGCAGCGGAGTCACCCCCGAAGTTGTTGACGAACACCGACCATGGATCAACCCCTTTGTTACCGACGACGGTCGGATGTTGTTGTCGATTCACTCGTTTGTCATCACTGACGGTTCAACGACAGTGGTGGTCGATACGTGCGTGGGTGCCCATGGCGACCGACCGTTACCGCAAGACCCTCATTTTCTCGAACAACTAGAAGAGTCGATCGAGGGCGGGCTTTCGGCCGTTGATGTCGTGGTCTGCACTCATCTGCATTTTGATCATGTTGGGTGGAATACAAAACGTGATCATCACACCGGTGAACTCGTGCCGACATTTCCCCGTGCGAAGTACGTCGTGAGTGAGGTTGAGTTTGAGACGTTCTCCGATCATGACCATGTTGGCATCGCCGACGTATCTGTCGAACCATTGGTGAGCGCCGGGTGTCTCACGCCGGTTGCATCCGATCACCGCATCACTGAACACATTGCATTGCTCTCGACGGAAGGTCATTCGCCCGGACACGTGTCAGTTGAGATCGTCTCGAATGGCGAGCGGGCACTGATCACCGGTGACATGGTGCACACCCCAATCCAGTTCCTTCGCCCGGAGATTTCNGCAGATCGGTTCGACTTCAACGTTGAGAAGGCAATAGCAACCCGCCGAACCATCATCAATCGTATCGCTGGTGGAACGACGCTCGTTCTAGGGACACATTTCCCGCCCCCGACTGCAGGGCATGTGTTTCGATCAGCCGACGGCGACACCACCTACTCCCCGCATCTTGAATCTGAGAGGTCCTTATGACATCTGCCCTTGTCCTTCGAAACGATGCTGATGGTGTTGCGACATTGACGCTCAATCGGCCCGACAAACTCAATGCGCTCAATCCATCGGTATTTGTCGAGTTGCGCCAACACCTCGACAAGATTGCCGAAGATAGTTTGGTCAAGTGCGTGGTGTTGACGGGTTCGGGTCGAGCGTTTTGCGCCGGCCATGACCTTGAAGCGATAGCGAACCACGAGAGGGCTCCGAGCAAACATTTTGAGCCAGAGACCGTCGACGCTCTCGAACGTTTGCCGCAACCAACGATCGCGCAGTTGCATGGACACTGTTACACGGGTGGCCTCGAACTTGCGCTCGCCTGCGATCTTCTCATCGCTGATGAGACCGCCCGGCTCGGCGACACTCACGGACAGTGGGGGCTCGTGCCAATTTGGGGGATGTCTATTCGCCTGCCGGAACGAGTCGGTGTGTCAACTGCAAAAGAGTTGATGTTCACGAGCCGACGAATTAGTGGTCGCGAGGCCGCAGAGATCGGACTTGTTGATCGGTGTGTGCCCGAGGGTGAGCTCTCCGAAGCGGTGACAGCGCTCGCAGTTGAGATTGCTGCAAACTCGGCGGGAACGAACCGCATTGTCAAGCGTCTCATCTCCGATCGCTTTGANNGTTCTCGNANCGCAGCGCTACTCAACGAGCGTGANATGCCTCATGGGCGACCCGACGATATGGCAGAACGAATGCGCAGTGGTGGNCGATGAGNGTTGCAGCCGNTCCAACANNAGNGGTGCAGAATTTCCCNGGTCGNGATGACCTNGAGNANNTGCTGTTCTCGATGTTGCCGTCGGGTTGGTGGGAAGCGGTCCAGTCCTCTGATGAGGCAACGCTTCAACAACTGAAGTCGGAGCTTCACAACCCTGACATTGTCGCTCAACTCGGATCAGCTGGTTGGGTGGCTCCCCATTACGACGTCGAGCATGGTGGAAGAGGTCTTTCCCGTGACGATGCCCGCTCAGCGCTCACATTGCTCGCACTGTGGGAAGTTCCACATGTGCCTCGNGGTNCGGGGCTCCCGCTCGCNGCCCCAACGATTCAACANTGGTCAAGCGATGAGACAAANCGCCGNCTGCTTCCGCCGTTGCTCACAGGAACGGAACGCTGGTGCCAGNTGTTTTCTGAGCCAGGGGCCGGGTCAGACATGGCGTCACTCGCGACGACTGCGGTGAGAGACGGAGATGAGTGGGTGGTCAATGGCCAGAAAGTGTGGACCACCTTCGGACACGAGGCGGAGCGGGCAATGCTCATTGCTCGCACCGACCCGGAGGTTCCAAAGCATGCCGGTATCACCTACTTCGGTCTCGACATGCGTGCTCAGGGAGTTGAAGTACGGCAGTTGGTAAATATCGCCGGCCAAGTTGAGTTCAATGAGGTGTTTCTCACCGATGTTCGTGTGTCAGATTGCGATCGCATTTCGCCGGAAGGCGATGGATGGAAGGCGGCGATGACGACCCTTGGTGCGGAGCGGCATGCGCTGTCAGGGGTTCGGAAGAAACGAAAGTCGAGCGACGAGATTCTCGGCGGGAAACCGTTTTCTGAGGTGCTGCAAATGGCTCAGCAGCGAGGTTTGACGGGAGATGACCGGGTTCGTCAGGTACTCACGGCAGCGTTTACCGCCGACCGCATATTGACCTGGACAGCGCAGAGGGCTCGTGATCGGGCCCGGTCGGGCCAGCCGGTTGGACCAGAAGGTTCGGTCACCAAGATCGCGAAAGCGATGACGAACCAGCGTCTGCAAGAGATCGCAATGAGGCTGCTAGGCGCCGATGCCATTGCATGGAATGCTGCTGACTTTGATGCCAACGAATGGATCGTCCAATTCCTTCGCACACGTGCAAACTCGATCGAGGGTGGTACGAGCGAAATTCAACGCAACATTGTTGGTGAGCGAGTTCTTGGACTACCCCGAGAGCCTGACCCCTACCACGGTGCTGCGTGGCGAGATGTGCCTCGAAACTGACCGTCGTGGAAGATCATGCTGCGGTGTGTTGGGCCCTCGCAGGTAGACGCCGCTCATTGGCGCGATCGCTGAAGACCTGTTGCCGTGCATGCGTTTGAGCGTTCTGCCACACTGGAGGGCGAATGGAGAGTCGGCGAACGAAAATTGTGGCCACAATCGGGCCTGCGAGTGATTCGGTATCGGCGATCTCCGATCTTTTGTATGCCGGCGTTGACGTCTTTCGCATCAATTTGTCTCATGGGGAGATAGAGGGAAATCTCGATCGGCTTCGACGTGTGCGCGAGGCCTCAAAGGCGACCGGTCATGAGGTCGCAGTTCTAGCTGATCTGCCCGGTCCAAAAATTCGGGTATGTCCATTTCCTGAGGGCGGCGTCGAGATGATGCCAGGTGCCGAAGTCACGCTCAGCGAGGCCGAACGCCCAAGTTCGGGCGATGAGATCTGTGTAAACGTTGTGGGGCTTTTCACTGGGCTCGCTGAAGATGATCAGGTAGTTCTTGGTGACGGCAACATTATGTTGCGGGTCACCTCGGCTGGCGGTCAGTCGGTGATTGCGCAGGTAGTGACCGGCGGTCGCGTGCAAGGAGCTCCTGGGGTTCATGTGCCTTCAGAACGTTTGTCAGCCTCGACACCGACACCTGATGACTTGCTCTTTGCCGAGCAGATGGCAGCAGCAGGGGTCGAGTTCATCGCCGTGTCGTTTGTTCGCACTGCGCGTGATATCGATGAGGTCCGCAAGGTGGTGGGTGACCAGGCCCAACTCATTGCAAAAATTGAGACGAGTGCTGCGCTCGCAGCTATCACCGACATTGTGTCGACCTCTGATGGGGTGATGGTGGCACGTGGTGATCTCGGTATCGACTGCCCGCTTGAGGAGGTTCCACATCTCCAAAAGATGATCATTCGTGAGTGCGTTGAGCGGGGTGTTCCGGTGATCACGGCGACCCAGATGCTTGAGTCGATGATTTCTGCTGCAGTTCCAACTCGGGCGGAGGCAAGCGACGTGGCAAATGCAGTCTTTGATGGAACTGACGCAGTCATGTTGTCGGGAGAGACTGCCGTTGGCCATCACCCAGTCATCGTTGTTGAAACGATGTCAAAAATTGCGGCTCGCGCCGAGCGGCAAGCCAGTTACCGCGGATGGGCAGCGAGGCTCGGTCGGCATCAGCGTGGCAACTGGAATTCCGTCGAAGATCGGATCACCGCCGCACTCGGAAACGCGGCGAGTCAAGCGGCGCGAGATATCGGCGCGACGGCGATCCTGTGCTGCACACAGTCAGGTCGAACCGCTCGAGCGATGGCGAGGTTCAGGCCCGACGCAACCCTCATTGGATTGTCGCCCGATGAGAAAGTCGTTCGTGCGTTACGACTCTCATGGGGTGTCGACCCGATGCCGGTCGATGTGTACGAGTCAACCGACGAAATGGTGTGGTACGCCGTAGAAAAAGCGGTGCAACAAGGTCGAATTAGTCATGGAGACACAGTGCTTGTGCTTGCAGGTGCCCCGGGAAGCAATTCGTCTGCNGCAGCCGATGTGTTGCGGGTGGTGCAAGTCGCATGATGAGCGCTCGAGGTGTGTGGTTCGCCCGCACAGGGGTTGAAGGCGGCCCTCAGATGGTGATGGTGCACGGCTCGCTCGATCGTTCAACCGGGCTCAGCCGGCTNACCCGGCGTTTNGATGACCGCTACNACATTTTNCGTTTCGATCGTCGAGGCTACGGAAAGTCGGGCGAGCATGAGGGTCCGTTCACCGTTGCGGCAAATGTTGATGACCTTGTCGATCTCGTCGAGCAGGAATTTCCGACCGGCCCGATTGTGCTCGTGAGCCATAGCTTCGGAGGCAACGTTGTTCTTGCTGCATCGAGTCGTCTTGGGCGTCGAGTAACGCATATCGCCACGTATGAGATGCCAATGTCGTGGCAGCCGTGGTGGGCAGGAAACTCATCGAAAGGTTTCCCTGAGCAGAACCCTGAAGATTCNGCTGAGGCGTTTATGAGGCGCCTTGTCGGAAACAAGGTGTGGGAGCGTCTTCCCGAGCGGACGAGAACCGCTCGTCGTTCGGAGGGCCGAGTGCTGGTCGGCGAATTACGTGACTTGCGCAGTGGTCCCCCTTGGCAGCCAGACGAGATTGTTTCCCCAGTACTCGCAATGTCGGGTTCGCGTGCCGCTGACCATCACCGTCGCGCTGTCCAATTTCTTGAAGAAACATTGCCAGATTGCCGGTCACTTGAAATTGAAGGTGCCGGGCATGGCGGGCCGAACTCGCACCCTCAGGAGGTTGCGGCAGCAATTCAGGCGTTTATTGACCAACCGGTCGACGTCGGTCGGCAATAAGCGCGGCTGCGGCTGCGCAAAGGGCAGCGGCACTAACGGTCGCCGAGCCGAGAATCCCGAAACGCTCGTAACACTGCCCTGAAATGACGATAAGGCTGGCTCTGGTGATCGTCGCAATTGCGTTTCCGACCGCGATNGCNGTTCCNCGAGCTTGAGGAGCGGCTTCACTCATGAGNGAAAGTNACGAGACNAACCCGTATTCGAAACCGATGACGAGCACGATGAGGCCGATGAGAGCGATGATCACCGAATCGCTCGAGAGTGCGATGACGACGAGTCCGAGTCCGAGTAGAAGGCCGCCGATTCCGACCGATCGCCTGATTCCAATTCGGTCAGCGACAACTGCGACAGCTGATGACGACGCGAGTTCAGCGGCGCCAATTCCAGTCGCGATGGCGCCAAGTCCAGCGACGCTGAGCCCGTAATCATCTGACAGCCAGGCGCCCATCACCACGAAAATGCTCATTCCCGCACCGGCTACTGCCGCAGATGCGATAAGGGGCGGCCAGGCGCTCNGGGGCAGGCCACCAAATAGTGAAGTCCTCTTCGTTACTCCCGCAACCTGCGGAGCAGGCATTGACCGAAAGATCGCAACAGCGGCGAGTCCGTTGAGAAGAGCGAGCGCAACGTAGGCAGCTCGCCATCCATATCGATCGATTAGGAAGGCGAGAATTGGGGCTCCGAGAAGNAGGGAGAGCGCCCATGATGTCTCGAATGTTCCGATCGCTCGCCCACGTGATGAATACGAGACTCGCTCGCCGATGTAGGCAATGCCGGCAACAGTGAGATTGCTCACCCCGACAAGGAGCAACACCATCGAAATGCTGAATGTTGCGATAGATCCGCCCAGAGCAATCACTGATGATGCGGTGACGAGCAACAGCGATGCAACGAAGATGAGGCGATGACGGCCGCGATCGAGCGTTCTCCCGACGAGAGTCGTCGAAAGTCCGCCGAGTTCGGCGAGACCGAGAATGCTGGTAAGGGTTCCTGTCGTTGTTGAAAAGGCCCGCTCAAGGGTTGGCANAAAAGCGGTGATCCACCGGAGTGCCAGNTTTGATNTCGACTTGGATGCGGTGAGNGTGGCNAGTTCGCNANGNTCGCTGCGTTTATTGCTGTGGAGGTTCGGGGAGTTGTCNGGTTCTTGCACTTAGTTGTCGATCGTCACGGGGAGTTCAACGTCAAAGCCTACAAATGAGCATGTTGCCGTCTGCTGGTCTGATGCAACGATGGCAACAGTGATGTCGTCGACGCATTGGTCGAGTGAGGTTCGTTGGGAGTACACAAACACCGCGAGCCCACCAAGAATCACAACAAAAATGACCTTTTGGATAATGGTCTTCATGAGCCANGCACTCAGCACGCCAAGAGCGACAAAGGCCAAAATGACGATCGTCCCGATCGTTTTTGCATCATTGGTGTCAAGAGCGAAAGGAATCGCGTCCATGTAGTCACCTTACTGCGGTGCACCCGTTTCGGGCTTTAAAACTCGCANTGATGCTAATTCATTTTCGGAATAAGGCTGCCCGGGTTTTGGTCGTCATAACAGTCTTGCAACTCCACTACTTCTGACCCATATAGGAATCGCTACGTTTCTGGGTAGTGAATTCCGACCGCCGAAAGACGAGTCGTTTAAGTCGNGATCTAANTATCGGTTGCTCCTCGAAAGGTGAAGAAGTTGACGACCACCATTATTGAAAGAACTTGCAAAACGAGTCGGCACACGACGGGCTACCTGGAATCTGGCCCGAAGGATGGACCTTTACTCATTTTTGTTCACGGTTGGCCGGAACTTTCGATCAGCTGGCGACACCAGATACCTGTGTTCGCAGGGCTCGGATTTCGGGTAGTAGCACCCGATATGCGCGGATACGGGCGCTCCTCGACATACGAATCGACTGATGCCTTCAACCAACAGGAAATCGTGGCCGACATGGTTGAACTGCTTGAACACCTCGAAGTCGAAGATGCAGTTTGGGTTGGTCATGATTGGGGCAGCCCTGTCGTGTGGAACATCGCTAGCCACCACCCAGATTTATGTAAGGCGGTTGCTAGTTTGTGTGTTCCCTATCGCACGCTTGAACACAGTTGGAGTGACACGATTTCACTTGTCGATAGAGATGTTTACCCGATCGACGATTACCCGGTTGGCCAATGGGACTACCAGCTCTTTTATCAGGAGAATTTAGNGAGGGCAATCGAAGTCTTCGAAGCCGATAGCTACGCCACAGTGAAAGCTCTGTTCAGAAAAGGCGACCCAAATGAGGTAGGTCGACCGTATAGAAGTGCGTCGGTCAGAAGTCAAGGTGGCTGGTTTGGAGGTGCAGATGTTGCACCGGATCTGCCAGTGGATCATGCTGTGGTAACAGAATCAGATTTGCGCTTTTATGCAGCGGCTCTAGACCGAAATGGTTTTTTTGGTCCGGATAGTTGGTACCTAAATCACGAAGCAAATGAGACTTATGCCGCCAGCGCGCAGAATGCTGGCCACCTCGAAATGCCGGTGCTGTTCCTCCACGCAAAATATGATCACGTATGTCAAACAGTGACCACTAACCTCGCTGAACCCATGCGGGAATACTGCAGCGACCTCACTGAGTTCACTCTAGAGACCGGACACTGGATGGCCCAGGAAGCTCCCCTCGAAGTAAATGCGGCATTAGTGGCGTGGCTTAGAGCATCCGTTCCTGAGGCCTGGCCGAAACTAGCGAGTGGCGGTTAGGGAATTTTGAACGTGTCTGGAAACAAAATTTTTCAGACAACTCGTGTAGTTACGAAGTTCCCCAGTCAAGAAATGTCTGTCTCGATTGTCGCCACTTCGGGTGGCAAGCGAACCTTTTCGGAGACTAATGCCGGCACTCCTTTTCTGGATTTGGCCTCGAGAGCCTTGTAAGCATTGTTGTACTCGGTTCTGCTAAGGAAAATTCTGTAATGGACGCAGCGGCACGGCACTTGCCCTCTACCTTTGTGGCATGGCAGATGATCCCACAATGCAACCAATTGGACTTTCAACTCAACCACCGTCAACCGTGATTCCTCCGGCGGCACCCGAAGTGCGTCATGAGCTCGCCCAGGCTCTTGCAGCACCTTCAGAGTTGCGGGTGGACGAGGTGTCATCGTTTGTCGCTCGTCACCCTCGTGACCTGCACGGGTGGGCTGCTTTGACCGAGTGTGTAGGTGAGCAGATGTGGAAATATTCCGCGGCGCGCGTCGGATACCACCGTGGTCTTGACGCGCTTCGAGCAAACGGATGGCGCGGTTCTGGCTACGTGAGTTGGGCTGAAGAATCGAATCAGGGTTTTTTGCGGTGTTTGCTTGCGTTGCAGAACGTCGCAGCAGAGATCGGCGAGGCTGACGAAGCTGAGCGTTGCGCATTGTTCTTGTTGCAACTTGATCCGAAGGGTGTGCCCGCAGAGTTTGGTGCCATTGCGTCGTGACCGTTGACCTCGGGAATTGTGTGTCGGCAGTTCTTGTTGGTGGCGCGTCGCGCCGAATGGGTTCTGATAAGGCACTCATTGACCTTGAAGGCGTTGCGCTCGGTCGGAGAGTCGCTGAAGCCCTCGGAGCTAACGATGGCCGCACGGTTCTCGCTTGCGGAGGGACTGCCGAGGTTGCTCACTCCCTGGGCCTTAAACATTTGCCAGATGAAGCNCCTGNGTCTGGNCCTTTGCTCGCANTCGCAACNNTCNTCCGGGCATTTCCTGGCTCAGANGNGATTGTCGCAGCNTGTGATTTNGGTGGTCTCGATAGNGCGACNGTGCTGCTGTTTGAGCAGTGGTTNTCAGATGAGNCGCATGACGTCGTAGTCGCNTCGGCCGAGCGTCGNCAACCGNTNCTTGCACGGTGGAGNCANTCTGCGCTGCCGATCATTGANCNGGTAGTCNGNGCCGGTGAGCGGTCGATGCATGGNGCCTTNGCGCAACTNCNGGTGGCNGAGCTTCGCGTTGNTNCTGCGGCGANNGCGAATNTCAATACGCCNCNGGATCTTGAACGTTGGCGCCGGTCGCGCTCTCAGCGGTAACTCAAATCTGTTCTCGCTAGCCTTCCGATCGATGATTGCTGAAATTTCAACCGCCGAACTGCGAGAGGCGCTTGCTCAGGGTGCTCGACTCATTGATGTGCGTGAGGCAGATGAGTACGCCGAGGCTCATATCTCAGGTGCTGAGCTCATGCCGCTGTCAACCTTGCCGACGAGTATCGCCTCGGTCGGCTCGGGGCCCGTGTATGTCATTTGTAAGTCAGGTGGTCGCAGCGCAATGGCGTGTGAGTTGATGGCTTCGGTAGGTATTGAGGCGACCAATGTGAGCGGTGGAATGATGTCATGGCTCCACGAGGGGTTTGAGGCGGAATTCGGGCAGTGAGCAACGGTTCCGATGTCGAGTTCACCTGGGTTGACTCAACACCGTCGTTTCAGCGCATCGTCGAAGAGTTGCTCACCTGCGACCGATACGCAATCGATACCGAGTTTCATCGTGAGCGCACGTACTTCCCGGCGCTAGCTCTCGTTCAGCTGGGCTGGGGAGACGGAAATATCGTGCTCGTCGATCCGACGTCGGTTGACCTTGCACCCTTGCGGCAGTTGTTCGAATCTGATGTGGAGGCGGTTTTTCATGCCGCTCAACAAGACCTCGATGTTCTCAATCACGCGGTGGGCGCAATTCCAAGAACGCTGTTTGACACTCAGATTGCGGGTGGGTTCGTTGGATACGGCACACCCTCTCTTGCGTCGCTCGTGAATTCAGAACTCAAAATCTCCCTCGCGAAAGGTGATCGACTCACCGACTGGTTGCGTCGACCTTTAACCGATGCGCAGCAACGGTATGCCGCGATTGATGTGGCGTATCTCATTGAGATTCAGAGTCGGTTGACGGCCAAGTTGGAGGCGGCCGGGCGTGCCGATTGGGTGCTCGAAGCCTGTGATGAGCTTCGTCAAAAAGGTCAATCTCCAGTGCAGCCGCAGGATGCGTGGTTGCGCCTTAAAGACGCTCGTGGGTTGAAAGGTAAGGGGCGTGGTGTTGCTCAGGCGGTTGCTGAGTGGCGCGAACGTCGAGCGATGAAACTTGATCTGCCGGTGCGTCAGGTGCTTCCTGATCTCGCAATTCTTGGGATCGCCCAACGGCAGCCGAAGAACGATGCCGAGTTGTTGCAGGCACGTGGCGTTGATGGTCGCGTGCAGCGAGGAGCTGTTGCATCAGAAATTTTGGCGGCGGTCCACCATGGTCTATCGGGTCCGCCACCGGAGGTGCCGACCAGTGGCGATGACATCGAGCGTGATCTCAGACCTGCGGTAACGCTGATTTCGGCGTGGGTGTCGCAGGTCGCAAAGACAGAGGGTGTTGACACAGCGATGCTCGCAACTCGCGCGGACCTCATTTCGCTGTTGTCGGGCGATCCGAACGCAAGGTTGGCATCTGGGTGGAGAGCTGAATTGCTCGGCGACGACATTCGTGCACTTGTGACTGGAATGGCCTCTCTGACGTTTGTTCCGTCGGAGCAATCTCGTCCAGCTGGTCTGCGTCTCTTGCGCTCCGATCAGGTACAGTAAGTAGTCGCAGCGGTTCGCCCTGCTCGTATCCGTATCACGACTGANTTGGGAGCCCTACTGTGAAGAAGGGTCGACATCGTCGCTTTGAAGAAGCGCGAAAATTGAAGCAGGCTGGCCCCGGAGCCTTTGATCTGGGTTTTGGTGAGCGCACTCGTTCTGACTCCGATGAGGACGATGAATATGCAGCGCTCGCTGAGAAGTATGGCGTCACATTTGACGACGACGACGACGAAGAGTCGTGACGTAGTCTGTTAGCGCCGCTCTGCACGCATCACAGGGTGAGGAAGTGGAGTCCACTTCGGTCGCTCTAGTTCATCGACCAANAGTTTGTAGATGTCGTCGCCGATGAGTTCGACGATTTCATCGCGCAGNGCCTGGTANACCGGTTGTGCGGCTGANAANGCCTCTTGCGCTTCGGTGCACCACCAGTGAAATTCAGCCCCTCCNTCGCCCCAGTCTCGGCGTTTCCATTCGCGGAGTTGTGACACGACGTGACCGGTTTCGTCGGTTGCATGCTCGAGTCGCATGGGAACTTGCCAGCAGACATTCGGCTTCCAGTCAAGCGGTCGAGCTCCTGCCTCGAGAGCCGCAATGTGAAGGGCGCAGCCAGGGCCGCCTTCGAAGCCTGGGCGGTTCAAAAAGATGCACGCATCATCGACAAGTCGGGTGGTCGTGATCGGGTTTCCGTCGCTGTCGGGTTCGCCTGTATCGAGAAAGCCCTTCGCCACTGCAGTTTCGTAGAACTGCATGTGTCGGGGCTTGACGTTGATGAACGCCCTTACCACAGTTTGGACGTCATCGTCATCGACAAAGTGGGCACCGTAACTGCAGCAGCCTTGCATCATGTCAGTTGCATCAGCGTCAAGCACTCCTTGACAGCCTTCACCGAAAATGCAGCGGTGGTTTGACATCAAATAGGTCGCATCGAATGTCCAGGTTCGGTCTTCGGTTGGGTCTGTGAACGAGATCCACTCGTGCACATCGCTAGCGGGCTTCCGCTCTTTCGCAATGGAGCCCGGTGACTTTCCAGATGAACCTTTCTTTGCCACAGGCACCACCGTACCGGCCTCGGTAGGATCTACAGCCGTATGAGTAGTGCACATCATCAGTCCGGCTTGTCCTCGGGTTCATCTATGTCGGCTGATGCCCTGCGGCAATCATTTCTTGACTTCTTCGCAGAAAAGGATCACACGGTGGTGCCTTCNGCGAGTCTTATTCCGCACGACCCCTCAGTGATGTTCACTGTTGCAGGAATGGTGCCGTTTAAGCCCTACTTCGTTGGTGACGAAGCTCCTCCGTATCTTCGAGCCGCGAGTTCTCAGAAATGTGCCCGAGCAGGTGGAAAACACAACGACCTCGACGATGTCGGTCGAACAAAGCGCCACCTCGTGTTCTTTGAAATGCTCGGCAACTTCTCTTTTGGTGACTACTTCAAAGAAGAAATCATTCCGTGGAGTTGGGANCTCGTCACTGAACGCTGGGGTTTNGACGGNGACCGCCTGTGGATCACCGTTCACGAATCAGATGACGAAGCCGAAGCCCTGTGGCATGAGGGCGTCGGTGTGCCGATGGATCGCATCCAGCGTCTCGGTGATAAAGACAACTTTTGGCAGATGGGCGATACCGGACCGTGCGGACCATGTAGCGAGATTCACATCGACCGAGGTCCGGCATTTGGTCCCGATGGTGGTCCCCTGCATGACCCTGCCGGTGATCGTTTCATGGAGTTTTGGAACCTCGTCTTCATGCAGTTTGATCAGTCGGCCGATGGGTCAAGAGTTTTGTTGCCGAAGCCATCGGTTGACACCGGTGCAGGTCTCGAGAGAATNCTTGCGTTACTGCAAGGTGTCGACTCGGTGTGGGAAACCGATCTCATGCAGCCGCTGCTCGACACGGCATGTTCGTTGACCGGAAAGACGTACCGGCCGGGCGATTACGACGATCGTGACTCATTTGCGATGCGTGTGCTTGCGGAGCATGCCCGGTCAGCGACGATGCTGGTGAGCGACGGAGTGTTCCCCTCGAATGAGGGACGTGGTTACGTTCTTCGCCGAATTCTTCGGCGAGCCGTTCGTTATGCGTTCATGCTCGGCACCGATCGGCTTGTGATGCCGACCCTCGTGTCATCGGCGGTTGATGTAATGGGCACCGCATACCCAGACGTCGTGAAGAACCGTGACTTTATTGAAGGTGTGATGGAGAAAGAGGAAGAGCGATTCCGGCATACCCTCAAGACCGGTCTTGGCATCCTCGACGGTGAACTCGACCGTGGAGAGCAATTGTCGGGTTCGACCGCGTTCCTATTGCATGACACCTACGGCTTCCCGCTTGAACTCACCGAAGAAATCGCTGCTGAACGGTCGATCGACGTTGATCTCGAAGAATTCGAAGTTGAGATGAAGGCACAACGCGAGAGGGCGAAGGCGGCTCGTCGCGACGGAACTGCTGATGAGAGCCGCATCGATCTATATCGCGAAGTGCTCGATCAGTTCGGGGTCACCGAGTTCGTTGGCTACACCGACGATGTCAGTGAGTCCCGTGTCGTCGCAGTCATTCCAACCGTTGACGAAAATGGCGAAGAGGCTGTTGAACTATTCCTCGACCGGACCCCGTTCTATGCCGAGGCGGGTGGCCAGATCGGCGACACCGGGACGATTACTGGTTTAGCCGGTAGCGCTGAAGTTCTTGATACGACGTTTGCGTTGCCGAATCTGCGACGACACCTCGCCAAGGTCACCTCCGGATCATTCGAAGTGGGAGCCAAGGTCACAGCGGCCATCGATGTTGAGCGCCGCTCAGCAATACGTCGAAATCACACAGGAACCCATGTGCTCCACTGGGCTCTTCGACATGTGCTCGGTGATCACGTGAAGCAGGCGGGCTCTCACGTTGGCCCAGATAGTCTGAGATTTGACTTCTCACACTACGCCGCAGTCTCCGATGAGGAAATCGCTGAGATCGAACGACTTGCCAACATTGAGACGCTTGAGAATTCGCCTGTCCGAGCGTTTGAAACAACGAAAGATGAAGCGGAGTCTCTGGGAGCGATCGCATTTTTTGGCGACAAGTACGGCGACATCGTGCGAGTTCTTGAAGCTGGAAAGTCGACCGAACTTTGCGGAGGCACTCACGTCCGAGCCACCGGCGACATCGGCACCATCAAAATTGTTGGCGAGTCATCCATCGGGTCGAACTTGCGCCGTATTGAGGCCATCACCGGGGCGTCAAGTGTTGCATTGTTGCAGCGTGACGAGGCGACGCTCTCCGCCGTCGCTGGACTCGTTGGCTCAACGACGAGTGACGTGGTTGAGGGTGTGCAACGCCGCCTTGACGAGATCAAGTCGCTACAAGACGAACTGAAAGCTATGCGGCTACAGATCGCTGTTGGGCGCGCTTCAGAACTCATTGCAACTGCGGCTGACGGCATTGTCGTTGCGCGGGTTGACGGTCTTGCATCTGGAGACCTTCGTGAATTAGCGATTGCCGTCCGTCAAGGTGAGGGTGTGCGTCGGTGCGTTCTCATCGGCGAGACAAATACCGGTGGGGTTGGGCTCGCGTCTGCCGTGATGTCCGATGAAGGTGTCGAGGCATCTGCTCTTCTCAAAGATGCTGCGAAGGCTGCCGGTGGCGGCGGAGGTGGTAAAGGCGACGTCGCAACGGCCGGCGGAAAAAACGTTGCCGCAATCGATGAGGCTCTCAAATTTGCCTGGGCGGCTGCGACAAGCCTGTGACTTCGGCTCATCTCGGCGGACGCGTCATGGGGATCGACCCCGGCTCGCGTCGATTCGGCATCGCAGTTGGCGTTTCAGGTGTGGCCTCACCGCTCACTGTCGTGCAACGTGAGAAGAGCCTCGAGCTCACCGTAGAGCGTCTTGCAAAACTTATTTCTGAAGAGGAAGCCACCGCGGTAGTTGTTGGTCTTCCTCTTCACCTCGACGGCTCAGAAGGGTCATCGTCAAAGGCTGCCCGTAAGTTTGCTCGCGCACTGGCTAATTTCGTAGCTGTGCCGGTGATGTTGCATGATGAGCGCCTGACAACCGTGACCGCCGATCGGGCAATGCTCGATGCGGGCCTGCGCGCCGAAGAACGCCGCCGGCATGTCGACAAGATCGCAGCAGCAATCATGTTGCAATCTTGGATTGATGCCGGAGCGAATGGCGATGCGATCTGATCTGCTCTCTGACAATCAACGAGCGAGAACTCGTTGGGATGACGATGAGTGGGATCTCCCTGACGAGGTTCCACATGTTGATCGGGCACCGGGGCGAGGAGACCGCGTCCGCTGGTTGGTGTGGGGGGTGCTTTGGCTTGTAGTCGCCGGAGTTCTCGCAGTTGGCTCGGCGGGTTGGTGGCTGATGCAACGGGTCACCGAACAAGAAATAGTTGGTGAACCGGTGACATTTACTGTCAGTGAAGAAGATGATGTCGAAGCCATCGGGGCTCGGCTTGAAGCNTCAGGGNTCATCTCCGATGCTGGGGTGTTCTCGTGGTACGTCGGACAGAAAGGCGGTCTGGAGCCNGAGCCTGGTTTATATCGACTCGTCCCTGGATCTCATCTAGGCGAAGTTCTCGGGGTGCTCCGTACATCGCCGAGCGAGACCTATCGCCGGGTGACGTTCCCGGAGGGATTCACCGTCCAACAGATTGCAACTCGTCTCGAAGAAGAGATCGACAATTTGTCGGCCGATGCGTTTCTTGAGATCGCCGGAGACCCGACCCGCAGAGTGCCGTGGAGACCTGCCGACACCTCGAGCCTGGAGGGGTTGTTATTCCCCGACACCTATCAGGTATCTAACGCAGACAACGAGGGTCAGGTCATTGAGAGGATGATCGAATTGATGGAGCGGGTTGCGTTCCAAGAAGAACTTGAGCTCCGGTCGAGCGCTCTCGGGGTCAGCCCGTACGAAGCGCTCATCCTGGCGTCGATGATTGAACGAGAAGCCAAAGTTGACGGCGATCGCGCATTGATCGCCCGTGTCATATATAACCGACTCGAACTTGGTATGAATCTTGAAATCGACGCAACGCTCTATTACGACTCGCCTCCCGACACACCATTTGTGGTGCTGAGGGCAAAAGATTCTCCCTACAACACTTATCTGTACGGCGGGTTACCACCGACGCCGATTGCAAACCCCGGTCGAGCATCGATTCGTGCTGCGCTTAATCCTGCACCGAACCCCTCATCGGGAAATGACCTTTGCGCGGTCTTAGACGACCCGACCGTTGGTTGTAACTATCTCTACTACGTGCTCGCTGATGATGATGGCTCTCATGCGTTTGCGGTGACCTTCGATCAGCACTTAGCGAACATCGAGATTTCTCGCGCGAAAGGGCTACTCGATTGAGTGACGGTGCAATGAGAGTGGCAATTGTCGGTGATCCCGTTGAGCATTCACTATCGCCGGTGATGCAGAACGCTGCGTTTGCGTCTGCGGGCCTCAAGTGGGAGATGATTCGAGTTCGAGTCCCGGCTGGCGGGGGAGCGGATGTCATCAACCGTGTGCGGGCGGGGGAGTTCGCCGGCCTTGCAGTCACCATGCCACTGAAGGAAGAGGCGGCACGCTCGGTAGACGATCTTGATGCAGCATCAACGCGTCAACGGTCGGTGAACACAGTGGTTGGAATCGGTTCTGGGCACGCTCGCGGGCTTAGCACCGACGGTGCTGGCTTCGTCAATTCCCTATACGCACAGGACATTGCTCTCACCGGCGCCCGCGTGCATCTGCTCGGAGCGGGAGGGGCTGCTCGATCCATTGTCGCTGCGCTCGGTGCAATTGATGGGTGTGAGGTCACGATTTCGAATCGAACGCATTCAGCGGCAGAAGCGGCAGCCGAACTTTCAGGCAGTGCTCAGGCAGTTGTTGCCGACAACCTTCCCGATGCCGTTGCGGCAGCAGACATCATCGTGAACACCACATCGGTTGGCATGGGCTCAGATGTCGATGCGGGGCTCGTTCCGTTGCCGGTCGAACTCATCGCCTCGGACCATGTCGTAGCCGACATCGTCTACCACCCGCTCACTACAGCTCTGCTCTCTTCGGCGGCGATTCGAGGGGCGCAGACGGTTGACGGGCTCGGAATGCTGGTCCACCAGGCGGTCCTTCAATGTGAGGCGTGGACAGGCTTTACCCCAGATCCCGTCGTGATGCGATCAGCGGCAGAAGCAGAACTCGGCCAGCGCTCCGGGTAGCCTCAAGCCGTGCTCCGCTTGTTGACCGCCGGTGAATCTCATGGACAAGCTCTCGTTGTCGTGCTCGAAGGGCTGCCTGCGGGTCTTGAACTCACCGTTGAGGAAATCCAAGAGGAAATGGGACGTCGCCGGCTGGGTTATGGCCGAGGACCACGCCAGCGTTTCGAAGTTGATGAACTCACGCTCATCGGAGGCGTTCGTCATGGACGTACGTTGGGGTCGCCGCTCGCCATCGAAATCAAGAACACCGAATGGTTTCGAAGCGACAAATGGCACGAGGAAATGTCGCCGGCACCGGGTGCGACCAAAGACGCATTAACGAAGGTTCGGCCCGGTCACGCCGACCTTGCAGGCATGCAAAAGTACGGGTTCGGTGACGCCCGTGATGTTCTCGAACGTGCGTCCGCTCGTGAGACCGCTGCCCGAGTCGCAGCTGGGGCGGTTGCAAAGAAGTTGCTGTCACACATAGGCGTCGAGATCATGTCGCATGTCATCCAAATGGGATCGGCGCGTGCATCACTTGAAGCAGTGCCAACGATGAGTGACCTTGCAGCAATCGATGAGTCACCGGTTCGTTGTTTCGACCCAGCAAGTGCGGACGCAATGGTCGAACAGATCAAAGTCGCTGCAAAAGACGGCGATTCACTCGGTGGCGTGGTGGAGGTACTCGCATTCGGTGTTCCGGTTGGTCTCGGTTCTCACGTCCACTGGGACCGCAAGATCGACGGCCTGTTGGCCCAAGCCTTGATGTCAATTCAAGCGGTGAAGGGCGTCGAGATCGGTGACGGTTTTGAGGTTGCCAGCCGGCGCGGCAGTGATGCCCATGACGCGATTCATTGGGATGCCGAGTCGTCGTCATATCGTCGGCGTAGCTCACTGGCAGGCGGTGTTGAGGGCGGCATCACTTCGGGTGAAGTTCTGGTGGCCCGTGCTGCGATGAAACCCCTTGCGACGTTGAACGTTCCCACCCTTGAGACGGTTGACACCGCAACAAAAGAATCATCGGTGTCATTCAAAGAACGCACTGACGTAACCGCGGTTCCTGCGATGGGCGTCGTTGCGGAGACCATGGCGGCGCTTGTGCTCGCCGACGAAGCCCAGCGCAAATTTGGTGGTGACTCTGTTGCCGAGTTCGTGCGGAATGCTGAGGCAGCTGCGGAAGCAGTTGCTAAACAGATGAGCTGAGTGATGCAGAGAGTATCGGTATCACTTGCCGGGGGCGCTGATGATCGCTCCTACGACGTAGTCGTCGGTCATGGGGTTATCGACCAACTCGACGAGATGTTGAGCGCGCTGTTGCCGACGCCGCAGCGAGTGGCATTGATCACTCAGCCGTCGATTGGCATCGAGGTTTCGACCTCGTTACCGCTCCATCGATTTGAGATTGGCATCGGTGAACAGTTCAAGAACCTCGCCACCGTGCAAGAGCTGTGTGAGGGTTTCGCTGAAGCGGGTCTCACCCGCGGAGACGTGGTCGTTGGTGTCGGTGGGGGAATGGTCACCGACGTTGCTGGGTTCGCTGCAGCTTCATACCACCGCGGGATCTCCGTGGTGCATGTTCCAACAACATTGCTCGGCATGATCGATGCAGCGATCGGCGGAAAGACGGGAGTAAACCTGCCTCAGGGAAAAAATCTGGTCGGTGCCTTCTGGCAGCCATCAGGCGTGTTATGTGATCTCGATGCCCTCGCAACCTTGCCGGAGCGAGAAGTTCGTTGCGGCAATGGAGAGATGGCGAAGTATCACTTTTTGACGGGTGATGATCTTGCTGCTCTCGACCTCGAGGCTCGGGTCGGTCGCTGCGTGGAGATCAAAGCCGAAGTCGTCGCATCTGATGAGAGGGAGTCGGGGCGCCGTGCAATCCTCAACTACGGCCACACCCTTGCTCACGCACTTGAGATTGCGTCTGATCACGAAATTGCCCATGGTGAGGCAGTGTCAATTGGGTTGATATTCGCGGCGCGTCTCGCGCAACGACTTGGCCGTATCGATGCGGCTCGCCTTAACGAACATCTCGACGTCGTGGGAGATCTGTATGGCCTCAAAACTGAGATTCCGAAGGTGGGGTCGGCAGACGAACTTCTCGAGTTGATGTTTCGCGACAAGAAAGCGATTGACGGGCTTACCTTCGTGCTCGACGGACCAAATGGCGTTGAGCCGGTCGTCGGTGTTGACGCTGCCGTTGTCCGAGAAGTGTTAGATGAGGCACTGAACGGCTAATGCCCGATGGGCCGACGCCTGGACAGCGCGTCACATTACGCCGCTGGATCTCGAGTGATCTCGATGCGTTCGCTGACCTCAACGGCGATGCAAACGTGATGGCCAGCATTGGCCCGGTGATGGACCGAGCGGAATCCGATGCGTTCATGCAACGCATCAGTCGTCACTTTGCAGATCACGGTTTCGGATTGTGGTGCGTTGAGGTGTCAGGGGAGGCAATCGGGTTCTGTGGCCTCATGGTGCCCTGGTTTCGAGAAGGCGTCGAGATCGGCTGGCGTCTGCGGTCAGCGTGGTGGGGGCACGGATATGCGAGNGAGGCNGCACGCCAAGTGCTGGAGTATTCGTTCGCATCAACCCCGAACGGCCTTGGGCTTGATGAGGTGATCTCATTCACCGCGGCAACCAATGAACGGTCACAGCGAGTCATGAAGGCGATCGGCATGACGCACGATAACGAGGGTGATTTTGAGCATCCTGGAGTGCCCGACTCGAGCCCTCTTCGGCCTCATGTGCTGTACCGAATCGCTGCGGGGCGATACCGTTCTATGGCGTGAGTCTCATCTTGCTCCTCCACGGACCTAATCTCAACCTGCTCGGCCAGCGCGAACCCGACGTCTACGGGCATGACACGCTTGCCGACCATGTGGCGCGCGTGCGTGCTGTAGCGACCGAATTTGGTTGCGAAGTGGAGGATCTTCAGAGTAACCACGAAGGGGAACTCATCGAAGCAGTGCATGCGGCTCGAGGTCGATGTGACGCGATCATTATCAACCCGGGAGCCTTCACTCATTCGTCGTGGGCTCTTCATGATGCACTTGCTGCGTACGACGGCATCGTCGTTGAAGTGCACCTTTCGAACCCAGACGCTCGCGAGCCGTGGCGTCGTACAAGCGTGGTGGCTCCCGTTGCGACGGGCTCGATTTCGGGCTTCGGCGGCGTTGGCTACGAACTCGCAGCTCGGGCAGTGGCGGCAANACTGCAATGACATTGCTAACAGTCGCTGGCCGCGCCGAACGCCTTCTCACCGCTCTCGACGAGCGAGGGCTCGACCAGATGATCGTCAGCGATCGAAGCAATATCAGGTGGCTGTCTGGGTTCACTGGATCTGCTGGCGTGCTTCTGATTTCGGCACGCGGCCATGTCCTGATCACCGATGGTCGATACACCAACCAGGCTCGAGAGCAACTTGATCACGCTGGAGCATCTTCGATTGAGGTTCGAACCTGTCGGACATTGAGTGAGCAACGTCGTGTGCTCGCTGAAATTGTGTCGGGTCGAATCGTGGGTGCAGAAGCGACAGTGATGTCTCACGATGGGTGGGCCGCATGTTCGGCGGACAACGAACTTTTGCCAGTCGATGGTGTAGTAGGCCAGTTGCGTCGAGCAAAAGACGAAGCGGAGATTGCNCTGATCGCTNGCGCAGCAGNAATTGCTACAAAGGCATTGCATTCCATTGGGCATCTACTCATACCCGGTGTCTCCGAGCGTGAGATACGTGACGAACTCGAATACAAGATGCGCAAACTTGGCGCTGACGGACCGAGTTACGAGACGATCGTTGCGTCAGGGCCAACAAATGCTGCGTTGCCGCACGCCCGGCCGACATCTCGCCAGTTGGCCGTCGGTGACACCGTGGTGATCGATGTCGGAGCCTTGGTCGACGGGTATCACTCTGACATGACGAGGTCGTTCGTGATTGGTGACCCAACCGACGAGCAGCAGCATTGGTATCAACTGGTGCGCGAGTCTCAGCTGGCGGGTCTAGCAGCGGTCGCAGCCGGAGTTAACGTGCGAGATATCGATCGCGCGTGTCGAGCGGTCTTTGAAGGTGCAGACTGCGCTGACCTGTACGTGCACGGCACCGGACACGGCGTCGGGCTCGACATTCACGAAGAACCATTTCTAGGTGCATCAGGTGACCTCGAACTCGTCGCTGGTGACGTGGTGACTGTCGAGCCTGGCCTCTATCGTGTCGGAACCGGCGGAATTAGGATTGAAGACCTTGTGGTCGTCACCCCTGAAGGCCATCGAAACCTGACTACCCATCCGAAGGACTCTCCATGCCCGCAATCACCACAAACGATCTGAAAACTGGAATCACACTTGAGCTTGATAACGCTCTGTTCCAGGTGATTGAGTTCCAGCACGTCAAGCCTGGCAAGGGTGGAGCATTCGTCCGGACCAAACTACGCAACGTCCGCACAGGCAATGTGTTCGACAAGACATTTAACGCCGGCGTGCGCGTTGAACAGGCCATCATTCGCCGTGAGGAAATGCAGTTTCTCTATCGCGATGGTGATGACTACGTGTTCATGAACAATGAGTCATACGAGCAGATGAATGTGATGCCGGTTGCTCTTGGCGACGCAGCCGACTTCATCGTCGAAGGTATGACTGCCCAAGTCGCGTTCTACAACGATGAGATCATTTCTGTTGAGATTCCTGCATCGGTCGAATTGACGATTTCGGAGACGGAGCCGGGCGTTCAAGGTGACCGGGTATCGGGTGCGCGCAAGCCTGCCACATTAGAAACCGGCCGAGTTGTCCAAGTTCCGCTATTTGTTGAGGTTGGTGACCGAGTAAAGGTCGACACCCGCAGCGGTGATTACATCACTCGGGTCTGAGAGATGATGAACGTCGACGAGCGGTCAGATGCGCGTGAGAGAGCGCTGCATCTGCTGTATGAGGCCCAGTCGAAAGGGATTTCGGTTGAAGAGGTCATTGGTGCTCAAGTGGTGGAGCCCGATGAACTTGTGCTCGTTCTCGCCCGCGGAGCCGAGTTGGCGTCGAATCGTGCCGATGAATTGATTGAAGGCAAGTCACGGGGTTGGACGCTCCAACGGATGCCGGTTATCGATGTCGCCATCATGCGAATGGCATTATTCGAACTCCTAGAGCGCGCTGATGTGCCAACAGCGGTGGTGCTTGATGAGGCCGTCGATCTTGCAAAACGGTTTTCCACCGACGACAGCGGTCGGTTCGTCAACGGAGTGCTGGCAGCGATTGCCTCCGAGGTGCGAAACGGATGAAACTATGGCTCCGGAGTCGAGATCCGGGCCTACTCGCTCTTTGCGGGATCATTGTTGCCTTCAGCGTGTACTACGGATCGCTGACGCTCAACATCCACCACGGTCTGGGCACCGCTGCATATGACTCCGGGCTGTACGACCAGGGTATGTGGTTGCTATCGAGATTTCGATCCCCATTCGTGACCACGATGGGTCGCAACTTGCTTGGCGACCACCCATCGTTCATTTTGTTGGTGTTGGTGCCGTTCTATTGGTTTGCACCTGGAGCATGGATTCTTTTCTGGTCGCAAGCAGCGGTGATCGGGCTCGGTGCACTTCCGGTGTATCTTTACGCTCGACAAGCGCTTAGGTCATCGAGGCTTGCGCTCTTTTTTGGGGTTGCATACCTCGTGCATCCAGCGGTGTTAGGAGCGTTGCTTGAGAACTATCACCCGGACAGCTTTCTTGGCCTCTTTGTCCCTATTGCTCTGTGGGCCGCGCTGTCACGTAGATGGGGGTGGTACGCGTTTGCGGTGGTAGGGGCGCTGTTGGTGAAAGAAGATGTCGCGCTCGTCATCGTCCCGTTGGGGTTGTGGGTAGCTGCTCGACGTGATCGGCGGATCGGTCTGGTTACTGCCGGCGCAGCGGTGTTGACGACGGTGGTTGCAATGTTCGTGGTGATGCGATCGTTGATCGGTGTGCCAACACGGAATGCCTGGCGAATTCCATTCGGTGGACCCTCGGGCTTTCTCTCAGCGGTGTTCACCCGTCCTCAAGATGTGGCGTCATATTTCACTTCTGAGGGTCGGCCTTGGTACCTCGTACAGATGATGTTTCCAATGGCTTTTCAATTCCTTCGTCGACCAGGTGTCGCAGTGGTGAGTGCACTCGTGTTGTTCACAAATGTGCTGAGTACCTACTGGTATCAGTTTCACATTGAGTATCACTACAGCATTGTCGCCGTGCCCGCTCTCGTGTTCGGCACGATCTGGGCGATCTCTCATCTTCCATCGACTGGATGGCGGGGTCGGCGCGTTGCTCTTATGGGGGTGATGGCAGCGACAGGGGTGTCAGCGTTCCTATGGTCTCCGATTCCGCTCGGCAGATCGTTCCCGTCATATTGGGAACCCGACCACCCGGTTGCAGTAGCGGCGAGAGAAGCTGTCGCAGAGATTCCCGATAGTGCAGTAGTGGCGGCACATTTCCGGCTTGCACCCCATCTTGCGTATCGAGATGAGATTTATCAATTCCCCACACCATTTCGCGCCGTGCTCTACGGCGTTGGCCTCGAGCTCGAAGGCACTCGCCTTACGGAACGTGCTGAGCGGGTCGAGTTTCTCGTGCTCCAACGAGAACTCTCGCAAGAAGCATCTGACGATTTCGCCGTCATCGGGGATGCCTTCGATGAGTACTTCAGCAACGACTTCTGGATTGTTTGGCAACGCGATCGGTTAACGCCATTGCCGCCGATGCCTTAGCGGTGCTACTCGTTATCGAGTTCGTCGCCAGCTTCGAGAGCATCGATAAGTTCGTCAACGTCGTCGTCCTCGCCTGAGATCAGCAGCACGCTGTCTTCGGAGGGTGAGAAAATTGCCGCGACGTCAAAATGGTTCACGACAATTTCATTTGCGTCGTCGTCGACCGGCGTGACGAACGCAATTTCGACGTCAGCATCACTCGGTTTATCTCGGAGAATGTCGATGAGTTCACTGATTCGCATACGTGCTCCGTTTATGTTTCTGCGAGCCAGTGGTCGGCTCGGTCGAGAAGGAACAGGCTGACGGCTTTACAGCGTTCAAGTGTCTGTGCGATTGCGGTGTCGTTGTTCAAGTACACGTCGGCGAGTTCGAGCGCGATTTTTGCAACAATTGATAGCGAACGTTCTGGTGCATCGGTGACGCTCGGAAATGAGTCAATCGCTGATACTTCGATGGGTAGCGTNACGCCACCAATTCCGGCGATCTCGGTGGCAAGCACNANGAGNTCGGGNGGGCTNGGCAAAGGTGGAAGTGTCCACGTGAAAATGAGNGGGAANGAGAAACCTCGGGGNGGNGTGTCATCGAGNTCGTCAAGTTTCATGACTTCGTCTTCGAACCCAAGTAGTGCCCGGGGATCGACATCGAGCGAGAGGTGGAGGTCGATAGGCCCTGCGCATGCCTCTTCGGGGTGAAGGTCAACTTCCCAAAGTTGGCGGAGCGAATAGGTCTCGACAAAGTGTCGTTCGTCGTGAACGTGAAAACCATTATCGATTGCCTCGCTTTTCAGGTCGGCAACAAATCCGGCGACATCGATGACTGCCACGTTTTGCACACTACCGTGAACGGTGATGACAGTTCCGAAGCGACGAACCTTTGATGATGCTGATGCCGTGCTCCGGGTCTTTACCGAAGCCGCAGATGTGGTGGCTGAGGTGTTGTCGGCAACATCTGATTGGGGCTTCTCAGGTCAGCGCGAGAGTCAATATGCGTTTGATGTGACTGCCGATGATGCGTGCCTGCGGGTGCTCTACGAGGCCGGTTTCGCAGTGTTTAGCGAGGAGAGCGGAATTACCGGTGACCCGGAAGCACCGTTGGTCGTCGTTGACCCTGTTGATGGTTCAACTAACGCGTCGCGTGGAGTTCCTTGGTTTGCGACAGCATTGTGCCTTTTGCATGAGGGAGAGCCAAAGGTGTCGCTCGTTGCAAACCATGCGACAGGTCAGCGA
>PBWL01000052.1 GCA_002727235.1 Acidimicrobiaceae bacterium | reverse complement strand
TGTCAAAAGATTGGACATGACAAAAGTCTCGCATGATTGTCATCGACTTCAGCAATGGAAGACTCCAGAAAACGAGTAATGTCGGAGTGTTCACGTGAACAACTCCTGCGAAGTTCTTGGCTTCCTAGGACATCAACCAACTACATCCCGACACAAGGGGGAGAAATGATCAAGTCAAAGCGCATTGCGGTTACTGCAATGGCCGCGGTGCTTGCTCTCGCCGGTGCTGCGTGCGGAAGCGACGATCCCGTCACTGACGAGCCAGCCGCCGAAGAGGAAGCCACTGAAGAGCCAGCCGCTGAAGAAGAAGCAGCCGAAGAGCCAGCCGCTGAAGAAGAAGCAGCCGAAGAGCCCGCCGAAGAGGCAGGCCCATTCCTCGGTCTCGCATTCGATACCGGTGGCCGTGGTGACGGTACCTTCAACGACATGGCAGGCCAAGGGGCAGACAACGCTGAGGCCAACCTCAGCATCGCGGTTCAAGAACTCGAAGCGACGAGCGATCAAGACCGCCAACCAAACCTCGAGGCTCTTGCAGCCGCAGGCAACAAGCTCGTTGTCGCAGTCGGCTTCGCATTTGGTGACGCACTCGGTCCGATCGCTGAGGCCAACCCCGATGTGTACTTTGGCTGGATCGACGGCTACTACGACGGCGCAAACATCATCACCACAGCGTTCTCAGAGCAAGAAGGTTCATTCCTCGTCGGTGCAGCCGCTGCGTTAAAGAGCCAATCAGGCAAGATCGGCTTCATTGGCGGTCAGGAAATCGACCTCATTAAAAGGTTCGAGGCTGGTTACATCGCAGGTGCGAAGGCCGTGAACCCAGACATCGTTGTTGAGTCGGCTTACCTTGGAGCTGCCGGCGATAACGCTGCATGGGGCTCACCGGACAAGGCGAAGGAAATCGCTGGCGCATGGTATGCGGACGGCGCCGATGTTGTCTACACCGCTGCTGGAGGCTCAGGACGCGGAATGATCGAAGCTGCTGTCGAAGCCGGTGATGGCAAGTGGGCGATCGGCGTAGATAACGATGAATGCAGCTTCGATACCGATGAGCAGAAGGAGCACCGCTTGACCTCAATGCTGAAGCGGGTCGATACGGCCGTTGAACAAATGGCGAAGAGTGTCCAAGATGGGACCGCTGAGGGCGGCTTCTACACCTTCAACCTGGCTAATGATGGTGTCGGCTACGCAACAACATGTGGCAACGTCGACGATATTGTCGACCAGCTCGAAGAGTTCAAGGCTCAGATCATCGCCGGAGACATTGTCGTTCCAACTTCACCTGAGGGTCTCTGACCGATAGGTGATTCCCGCTTTCGAGCAGGATAACTACGAACATTTGTGGAGAGCCCGGGTGATTCACCCGGGCTCTCTTCTTTGTCTCGCCGAAGCACTAATCTTCTACTGGTGCTTCAACACTTTGCGGGGTCGCAGACCCCAATCAACAATGCAACGAAGGAGGGGCGATGAGCAGCACGCTTGCCGTTGAACTCCACGGAATCGGAAAACGATTTCCCGGGGTGATCGCGAATTACGACGTTGACCTCAACGTTCGAGCCGGAACCATTCACGCCATCGTTGGTGAAAATGGAGCCGGAAAATCAACCCTGATGAAGACGCTCTACGGGATGCAAGAGCCCGACTCTGGAACGATTTCTGTTGAAGGAACCGAGCGCCGTTTTAAGTCCCCGAGTGATGCAATCAATGCTGGCATCGGCATGGTGCACCAGCACTTCATGCTCGCCGACAACCTCACCGTTCTTGAAAACATCATTCTCGGAAGCGAACCAGGCCGCCGGGGCATNATCNATGACACACAAGCTCGCACACGTATCGATGAAATCATGTCGGCGATCAGNACCGACCTTGATCTCGATATGCCAGTCAGCGAGCTCGGCGTCGGCGAGCGNCAACGCGTTGAGATCGTCAAAGTGCTGTTTCGNGGTGCCCGAATCCTCATCCTTGATGAGCCGACCGCAGTTCTTGTNCCTGAAGANGTNGACGAATTGTTCGTCACGCTCGGCAGTCTCGTCAACGACGGGGCAACCGTGATCTTTATTTCCCACAAACTCGATGAGGTCCTTCAGGTTTCGAATGACATCACCGTNATGCGNCANGGCACCACCGTTGCGGAAACCACGCCCGNAAANATCGANCGATCGGGGCTCGCAGAACTNATGGTCGGGTCAGAACTCCCCTCACCGGCNGGAAGAACCTCTGACATCAANGACGACGTGCGTCTCAACGTCGAAAACCTCANCGTCATGNGCGTCGAAGGGCGCCCNGCNGTTGACGGNGNATCNATCACCATTCGGTCAGGCGAAATTGTTGGGATCGCTGGGGTGGAGGGGAATGGACAGTATGAGCTGTGCGCAGCGCTCCTCGGTCTTATGCCGTCAACCGGCACCGTCACTGTCGACGGCGCCGACCTCACGAAAGCAACGACCCGGCAGCGACATGATGCTGGCCTTGCCTACATCCCGTTTGACCGTCACCGAGAGGGGCTCATGCTGAACGCTCCGCTCTGGGAAAACATATTGCTTGGGCGNGAAGATGAAGATCAGTTTGGAAGAGGACCGCTCGTCGACGCAGCATCGATCCGGGCGTACACCGTCGACATCATCAAGCGCTTTGGAGTGCTTACTCCGAATGAGACAACGCCGGCGTTTGCGCTCTCAGGCGGCAACCAACAGAAACTCATCGTTGGTCGCACACTGACGACTAACCCCGGGGTTCTCGTCGCCGCTCACCCGACTCGCGGCATCGACGTTGGTGCGCAAGCTGCGGTGTGGGACGAAATTCGGCGAGCCCGTGACAACGGCATGGCCGTTCTTCTCGTCTCAGCCGACCTTGAAGAGCTNNTGGGGCTTTCCGANTCAATNGCNGTGATGTTNGACGGAAGTATCACCGCAACACTGAACCCAGATGACATCACCGCAAGCGAGCTGGGTAGCTACATGACGGGCGCACATGAAGAGGTCGCATCATGACCAAGACAGCAACTGCCCCGTCAGGCCCGTTAGCCAAGATCCTGACCCCTTCTCGGGCTTCAGGGTTACGCACCTCTGGCACAACGCTCGCAAGTTCGCTTCTTGCTGTCATCATCGCTCTTGGGATTTCGGCGGTCATGCTGTTCATCACCGGGAAAGACCCAGTCACTGCGTTTACGATCCTCACCGACACCGCCCAGAACACCGACAAATTGTTGGAGATGATGCGACGGGCCACACCACTCATCTTCTCCGCAACCGCTGTGGCCATCGGCTTCAAAATGAACCTCTTTAATATCGGTGTCGAAGGTCAATACCTCTTTGCTGCGCTGATGGCAGCTGAGGCAGGAAGCCATCTGAGTCTTCCAGGGCCACTTCACGTCGCCGCAATCCTGGCAGTTGCGCTGATCTCCGGCGCTGCGTGGGCTGNTATCTCCGCATTCCTCAAAGTCCGCAAGAACATCCACGAAGTCATTTCGACCATCATGTTGAACTACATAGCGCTCTCATTTATCCAGTGGCTTTTCAATAGCTTCTTTCGCGATGACTCTGTCGAGGGACTCAACATCAAGACAACGATCATCGAAGAATCTGGACGGCTTCCCGACCTCGTTGAGGGGCGGCTCAACTCGATGTTCATTATCGCTCTCGTCGTCGTAGCCATTTTCTGGGTGGTGGTGTACCGGAGCANATTTGGTTTCAAACTTCGTGCCTCGGGTTANAACGCGACCGCCGCCTCAACTGCAGGAATCAGCGCANCGAAGATGACCGTTATCGCATTGCTGCTCTCAGGNGCCGTCGCCGGCCTTGTTGCAATGCAAAGCGTTCTCGGTGAAACCCACGCCTACGGCCCGAGTGCTACCCCAATCCAACTCGGNTTCGCAGGAATCACCGTCGCGCTTCTTGGCAGAAATCACCCGGTCGGCATCGTGATCGCAGCATTGCTCTTTGGCTTCCTCGATTCAACGTCTGCTCAACTTCAGCTTGCGGACGTACCAAACTCAATCGTCAAGGTGATGCAGGCCATCATCGTGCTCACCGTCGTGATCGTGAACGAAGCCGCAGTCCGAAGAACGAATATCAAGACCGCTGAACGAGCGCGAGCCGAACTCGCAGCAGGGAGTGGAGCATGAGCACCACATCAATCTCTACGCCACCCACCAATATCGCTCTTTCGCCGCGGATNCGTCTCCTCTCCATCGGGTTGTCCCTGGTGGCCGTGATGTCGGTGACCCGACTATGGACTGGGTTCGACAACCTAACCTCGTCAGGAACCATCGGAGCCGCACTACGTCTCACCGTGCCGATCATGCTCGCCGGACTCGCAGGACTCTGGGCTGAGCGTGTTGGCATTCTCAACATTGGTATCGAAGGAATGATGATCCTCGGTACNTGGTTTGGCGCATTTGGTGCCTGGAAATACGGACCATGGATCGGCTTTCTCTTTGCGATCTTTGGCGGAGCGCTTGGTGGTCTCATCCANGCTGTCGCCACAATTCGGTTCAACATTGACCAAGTGATCTCAGGNGTCGTCATGAACTTGCTGGCGTTCTTCGGCGTGAGGTACCTCAGCGAATTGGTCTTTGTCGGACAGCCTCAAGGCGGTATCAGCCAGTCACCTCCACAATCTTCAGCGATACCAAAAGTCGATGTTCCATTCCTTGCAGGTGGNCCTGTTGGTTCNTCNTCGACACCTGACGCTCTTGGATGGCTTGANGAACGGGGATGGTTCCTTATTGCCGACCTTGCAGGCATGACGCGCGGACTCATGTCGGGATTGTCGCTCGCCTCACTCATTGCGCTACTCCTCATCCCCCTTTCTGCGTGGGTCTTGTGGCGCACCAGTTTTGGGTTGCGACTTCGGTCATCGGGAGAGGCACCTGAGGCCGCAGAGTCACTCGGTGTGAACGTCATTCGGGTTCGCTACGTCGGACTCCTCATCAGCGGAGGATTTGCCGGACTTGGTGGAGGGTTCCTCTCGATCATCTCCTCGTCGTATTACCGACAAGGCCAGACCGCAGGCCGAGGCTTTATTGGACTTGCAACGATGATCTTCGGTAACTGGCGACCAAGCGGGATTCTCGGTGGAGCTGCCGTATTTGGCTACTCGGAGGGCATCAAGCTTGTCGCTGGTGGATCAATCACTGGGCTGTTCCTCTTCATCTTCTTTGTGACTGCACTGGTTGGTCTCATCTCGCTGTTGCGACGACAAATGCGGCGAGGAACAACCGGCATCGGAATGTCAGTGATCGCGCTTATCGCGTATCTGACTGTTGACGAAGTTCCCGAGTCGCTCACCCAGTCTCTGCCCTACGTGATCACGCTTATCGTGCTGTCCACCGCCAGTCAACGTTTGCGACCGCCGGCGAAAGCGGGTGTGCCCTATCGACCCGGCGGGGCTCACTAATGGCAGTTGACGTCACGTCAGACGCCATTGTCTCCGCGCCAAAAGCACTGCTCCACGACCATCTCGATGGCGGCTTACGCATCGACACCATCCTTGAATTATCCGAGGTCATTGGTTGGACCCCTCAACTACCTAAAACCGACCCCGCCGATCTTCAAGAGTGGTTCACCGCTGGAGCTGCCGCAAAAGACCTCCTTAAGTACCTGGCAACATTCGAACACACGTTGGCAGTCATGCAAGACCCTGCGCATATCGAACGAGTGGCATTCGAAGCCGTCGAAGACCTCGCCAACGACGGGGTCGTCTACGCCGAAATTCGTTTCGCTCCAGAATTGCACGACATGCCATTCGAAGCTTCGGCCGAGGCGATCTGCGCCGGCTTTCGGCGAGCAGAAACCTCAGCCCACGAGAAGGGCCTCTCAATCTCGGCAAATCTCATCGTCTGCGCGATGCGTACCGAACGTCGATCTGTCGAGGTGGTCGAATTCGTTGACCGTTACCGCTCTACAGAGAGCAAGGTTGTTGCCTTCGATCTTGCCGGTGCCGAGACCGGTTGGCCTCCGTCGCTACACGCAGACGCTCTCGCCATCGCCCGCCAACGTCATATCAATGTGACGATTCATGCAAGTGAGCCACCTGACCTTGAGCTGATTTCTGACGCACTTGCCCATGGCGCTCACCGTATCGGGCACGGAGTTCGACTCGACAGAGACACTCAACTCGTCAACGGTGAACTCGTCTTGGGCCCACTCGCATCGTTTATCCGTGACCGACAGATACACCTCGAAATGGCACCGACATGCAACACCCAAATTGGTGCCGTGAACTCTGTGGCTGAACATCCAGTCATTCCATTCATGCGCGCTGGCTTTAACGTCGGCGTGAATACCGACAACCGTTTGATGAGCGATGTAAGCCCATCAAGTGAACTCGTTGCACTGCATGACGCCCACCAACTGTCGTGGTCAGACATCGAGCGACTCGTGACCAATGCCATTTCGTCTGGATTCGCCCCTCTCACCGAGCGGCAACACATCATTGACAACATTGTCGCTCCGGCTTATTGGTCACTTGCCAACGGCTGATCTCGTCAAGCCCTCGTGACCGGCGTACGCTCAAGGTATGTCCGCTTTGCTCACCGATGAACAAATTGCATCGTTTGAACGCGATGGCTTCGTTGTCGTGCCCGACTTCATGGGTTCGCAGACCCGAGCGTCGATCCGTGAGCGGGCAATTGACCTTGTCAATAACTGGGAGCCATCTGGCGAAAACACCGTATTCACCACCGAAGAGCAAGAGCGAGTTTCCAACCATGAATTTTTGTCGTCAGGTGGTCGTATTTGGTGTTTCTTCGAAGAAGAAGCATTCGATGAACGCGGTGAGTTACGGCAGGCAAAAGAACTCAGCATCAACAAGATCGGTCATGCACAGCACGATCTCGATGATGTGTTTGAACGAGCGACCTATACCTCAGATCTTGCCCAGGTAGCCGCCGATATCGGAATGGCCGACGCTCTCGCATTACAGAGCATGTACATCTTTAAGCAGCCGGGCATTGGCGGCGAGGTGAGCTGCCACCAAGACGGCACCTTCCTTTACACCGACCCGCTGACGGTAACCGGATTCTGGTTCGCGGTCGAAGATGCCACCATTGACAACGGTTGCCTCTGGGCCGCCCCCGGCGGCCACAAGCCTCCTCTGCGGAAAGTCTTCCGCCGCGTGGGATCTGACGATGAAGGCACCGTATTTGAAGATCTCGATGAGACACCGCTTCCAGACCCGGCAAAAGACCTCGTACCGCTGGAGGTCCCCGCAGGAACAATGGTGATTCTCAATGGGAAACTCCCCCATTGGAGTGACGTCAACAGGTCACCGGTGAGCCGTCATGCATACACCCTGCATTGCATCTCTGCCTCCGCCACATATCCGGATTGGAATTGGTTGCAACGACCGGCAGACATGCCATTGCGCCGACTTGATCGCAGTGATCGTCAATGAGTGCCCTTTCACCTGAGATTGCGATTCGCGCACCGAAGGTGCTGCTCCATGACCACCTCGACGGTGGGCTCCGCACCGAAACGGTCATCGAACTCGCTGAAGAGTTTGGCTACGAGGGACTGCCAACCCATGACCCCTCTGATCTCGCAACGTGGTTCAACCGTGGTGCAAAGCGGAACGACCTCGTGCTGTACCTGGAGACCTTTGCGCACACCGTTGGCGTTATGCAACACCGTGACGCGCTCGAGCGCGTCGCATACGAATGCGGCATCGACCTCGCCGACGACGGCGTTGTCTATGCCGAGGTTCGCTACGCCCCAGAGTTGAACGTAGAGGCAGGGCTTTCACTCGATGAGGTCGTCGCTGCGACGATCGACGGTTTCCAACGAGCAGAGAAAGAGACCGGCATCGTCATCAAGGTCATCCTCTGCGCAATGAGAACCGCGGCTCACAGCCTCGATATTGCCCACCTCGCAGTGAAATGGCGTGACGCTGGGGTCGTCGGCTTCGACATTGCCGGCGCCGAGGCAGGCCACCCACCATCACGCCACCTTGACGCATTCCAGTATGTGATGCGCGAAAACTTTCACTCAACAATTCACGCCGGTGAAGCCTTCGGGCTGCCGAGCATTTGGGAAGCACTTCAATACTGCGGTGCTGCTCGCCTTGGCCATGGCGTTCGCATCGTCGATGACATTACGAAAACTGATGACGGCTGGGAACTCGGCCGCCTCGCCGAGTTCGTTCGAGACCGCCGAATTCCCCTCGAACTTTGTCCCACGTCAAATGTCAACACGGGTGTCTGCGCTGACATCGCCTCGCACCCAATCGGCCTCTTGCGAAATCTGCGATTCAGAGTGACGGTGAACACCGACAATCGTCTCATGTCGAACACCTCAATGAGTCACGAATTTGTCCAACTTTCACAGGCCTTCGAAACCGATCTTGCCGATATGCAGTGGCTCACGATTAACGCAATGAAGAGCGCATTCACCGACTTCCCTGAGCGGCTGCACATCATCAACAACATCATCAAGCCGGGCTACGCGAACCTCATCGCTGAGCAGTCTGGAGGATTGACATGACCGTCACCGTCACCGAGGTTGACCACCCGATCGTCAATGATGCACTTGCACGTATGCGTTCGGTTGAGACGTCGAACGCAAACTTCAGAGCTCACCTCAACCGACTTGGCATCATCTTGCTGGCAGAAGCCACAAAAGACCTGCCAACACGTTCGCAGAAGATCACTACCCCACTCACCGAAACCCAACAGCAGGTCCTCGCTGAGGTACCGCTGGTCGTTCCAATTCTTCGTGCTGGACTCGGATTTGTCACATCGGTGCATCATGTGCTCGATGATGCAGACATCGGGTTTGTTGGGGTGACGAGAAACGAAACGACCTTCGAGCCAGAGCTCTATACCGACAAACTGCCAGCTGACATTGGCGGTCGCCCTGTGATCATCGTTGACCCGATGCTTGCGACTGGTGGCTCAATGAATCACGTCATCGATCTCATTGCCAATCGCCAAGTGACGGGAGCGATCACTGTCGTTTGTGCAATCGCCGCCCCGGAAGGTATCGAGGCGGTGCGAGCCCACGTCAACGACCGGTGGAACGTTCGCATCGTGACGGGCGCAATCGATTCGCACCTCAATGAGCAGGCGTACATCGTTCCGGGGCTTGGTGATGCAGGCGATCGCCTGTTCGGCGAACCTCGCAACTAGCTACGCAACGTACGAAGCGCTATCTCAGCAAGCACTTCTGCAAGCTGGTCGAGACCTTCGGCCGGATCACCATCGACCACCTCACCGTAGAGCTTGATCTTGGGCTCGGTGCCGCTGGGTCGAACCTGAAGACGTGTGCCATCAATAAGTTCGATGCGAAGCAGCCCAGTCTCTGGGAATTCGGTCACTGTGCGCACGGCGACCCCACCGATATCGGTCGGTGGTTCGGTCTGTAAACGTTGCACCACCTTGCTGCTGAGCGCAGGATCCATTTTGATTGAGCGCTCACCAATGACGTATCGCCCGTACCGCTCCGCAAGAGATTCGAGGCGCCCTTCGATCGTCGCTCCATCTGATGCTGCGCATGCAGCTACCTCAGCCATCACGGCCGCGGCGGTGATTCCATCTTTATCGAGCGGACGTTGCGCAACGAGGTAGCCGAGAGCCTGCTCGTAGCCGAACACAAATCGTCGGTCTGGGTGCTCAATAATGGTATGGCCGATCCATTTGAAACCGGTGAACGTCTCCTCGGCGTGCACGCCGTAATCGGCGGCCATCACCGATAACAGCGATGACGAGACGAGCGTGGTGACGACCATCCGCTCATCGCCTTCAGTGTTCGACAGAATGTGGTCTGCGAGCAGCCAGCCGATCTCGTCACCACTCAGCCGACGCCAACCTGACGCGGTGGGAATTGCAACCCCTAGTCGGTCAGCGTCAGGGTCGTGAGCAAGTGCGAGATCACAGTGGGCTCGTTGTGCAAGCGCGATCACCGCATCCATCGCTCCGAGTTCTTCGGGATTTGGAAACGGCACCGTCGGGAACGAGCCGTCAGGTTCGAACTGTTCTTCGACAATCTCTGGATTGCCGAGCCCACAGCGCGCAAAGGCCTCAACCAGCGTTGCACCACCCACCCCATGCAACGGTGTGTACGCGACTCGTATCGGCTCGATATCTGCGGCATGACGAACGTTCCCGACTGCGCTGAGGTAGCGCTGCCGAAGTTCATCATCGAGCATCGTGACTAACGCTGAATCAGGTTCAGCAAGTTCAACCGACAGCGGATCAATATCTGCGATGCACGCCGCAATCTCTTCGTCGATCGGGTTCACGATCTGCGCGCCTGAGTCGAGATACACCTTGTACCCATTGTCGGCTGGAGGGTTATGGGACGCGGTCACCATCACACCTGATGCTGCACCCAGTTCGGTAATCGACCATGCAAGTACTGGAGTTGGCACGACAGAGCTGAAGACCATTGAGCGAATTCCTCGAGCAGCAAGAACATATGCGGTGTCGAGAGCGAACAAGTCCGATTTACGCCTCGCGTCGTAGCCAATGACGACCCCTCGCTGTGACGCGTCATCGACATGGGCAAGGAGCCAATCAGCGAGCCCTGCCGCCGCTTGACGGACGACGAGCCGATTCATGCGCAGTGGCCCTGACCCTACTTCGGCCCTAAGACCTGCAGTGCCGAACATCAGACGACCAGAAAATCGTGTTGCGAGCACCTCTGGATCACCATCGATGAGGGCTTGTAATTCGACACGAATGTCGTCATCTGGCTCGGCAGCGAGCCAGGCCGTGGCCAACTCTGCGATTGAGGTCACGTAAGTAGCGTACGTAACTCGACGAGCGGACGCGGACCGACATGGGCGATGACTTCAGCGGCTGCGATACCACCAATTCGGGCGCATTCTGCAAGATCGTCACCGCGGGTATACGCGAAGAGGAACCCTGCTGCAAAAAGATCGCCAGCGCCCGTGGTATCAACGACGTGAGAAACCGGATGTGCAGACGACTCGATCACCTCCGATGGGGTGATGACCAGCGATCCACGCTCACCCATCGTCACCACCGCGATCGGGCAGTCGGCTCGAACCGCAGTTACCGCCTCAGCAAATGTGTCGGTTTCGTAAAGCGATACGAGTTCCTCAGCATTTCCAAACAAGATGTCGACCTCGTCAGTGAGGAGTCGTCTGAAGTCATCTCGATGTCGTTCGACACAAAATGAGTCTGACAGGGTGAGCGACACCATGCGCCCATGACGGTGAGCGTGAACGGCAGCGGCGCGGAATGCGGCTTTTGCGTCATCTCGATCGAAGAGATAGCCCTCCATGTACAGCACCTCGGCATTGGCAATGAGGTCAAAATCAACATCGTCGGGGGTGAGCAAACTCGATGCCCCGAGAAACGTATTCATCGTTCGTTCTGCATCGGGAGTCACAACGATCACGCAACGACCGGTCGGCACCTCGTTATCTCGTCCACCGGGAGCGAACCGAACCCCCACTGCCCGAAGGTCGTGGCCAAAGGTGGTGCCAAGGTCATCATCTGAGACTTTCCCGACATATGCAGCGTTCCCTCCAAGGCTCGCAACACCACACACCGTGTTTGCAGCAGATCCACCGCTCATTTCAACTTTCGTGCCAATGGCTTGATAAAGCTCGAGCGCACGGTCGGTTTCCACAAGGGTCATCGAACCCTTCACCAGTTCATACTCGGTGAGAAACTCCTCATCTGCATGAGCGATGACGTCGACGAGCGCATTGCCAATTCCAACGACATGAAACGTTGCCCGTTCGGAGGTCTCTTGCTGAGCCACTCGTTCGACGCTAGCGGCTCGGTCGGCCATGACGGAATACCACTCACTACCATCGGCGACGTGACGACCGCCTGGACTGACCCACATCGACTGCCGCGCTTTGCTCTTCCGCAGCGCTACGACATCACCATCACCCCTGATCTGCCGTCGGCGTCATTCACTGGTGATGTCACGATCAATGTTGACGTCACCGAGCCCGGGCACCGGACGCTTATTCTCAACGCAATCGAGCTCGACATCGTCTCTGCTCATATCGATAGTGCGCCAGTGTCATTCTCGCTCGATGCCTCAACAGAGCGCCTCATGCTGTCGAGTGAGGCCGAGCTCAACGTGGGCGAACATCAGGTGGCCATTTCGTTCACCGGCACGATCAATGACAAGTTGCGAGGTTTCTACCGGTCGTCGTTCACCGATGATGAGGGAAACGAACAGGTCATCGGCACGACACAGATGCAGTCGACAGATTGCAGACGAGCATTTCCCTGCTGGGATGAGCCCGATTTCAAAGCAGTGTTCGGCATCACTCTCGTCGTTCGTGACTGTGACACCGCAGTTTCAAACTCTCCCGAAGTAGAACGCGAGCCCCGGGCAGACGGTCTCGTTGCAATCACATTTGCCGACACGATGATAATGAGCACGTATCTCGTCGCCTTCGTTGTTGGACCCCTTGAAGCCACCGAATGGCGTGACGTCGATGGCATCCCGCTGCGGCTCGTGCACATACCGGGTAAAGGACATCTCACCGAGTTCGGACTCGACGTCGCAGAGTTCTGCTTGAAGTGGTTTCAGGACTACTACGGCATTCCGTATCCGGGCGACAAGGTTGAACTGCTCGCACTCCCCGATTTCGCCGCAGGAGCGATGGAGAATCTGGGGTGCATCACGTTCAGAGAGAATCTCCTTCTCGTTGACCCGGTCAATGCAACACAGCCTGAACGGCAACTCGTTGCCGACGTTGTCGCACACGAACTCGCCCATATGTGGTTCGGCGACCTTGTCACCATGCGCTGGTGGAACGGCATCTGGCTCAACGAAGCCTTTGCAACGTTCATGGAAATTGCCGCATGCGACGCGTTTAAGCCTGAATGGGGTCGTTGGCTGACCTTCGGCATAGAGAGAACCGTTGCCTTTGAAACCGACTCACTGGCGTCAACCCGCCCTGTTGAGTTCGAAGTGAATTCCCCCACCGACGCCGAAGGAATGTTTGATGTCCTCACGTACCAGAAAGGTGGGGCTCTGCTTCGCATGTTGGAGCAACACCTCGGCGAGGAGCAATTTCGAGATGGTGTGCGCCACTATCTGCAAGCACACGCCTACAGAAATACCGAAACCTCTGACCTTTGGGATGCGCTCGAGTCGACCTCGGGTCAGCCGGTTCGAGACACGATGGATTCGTGGATTTGGCAAGCCGGTTACCCAGTGATTTCTGTAACCCTTGATGGAGATGAGCTTGTCGTGCGACAGCGGAAGTTCTCATTTGCCGACAGCTCAGACGACACCACCTGGATGGTTCCTCTGAGCTATCGCACTGCATCGGGCACATCATCGTTGTTGCTGAGCGAAGACGAACAGCGAGTGCAGGTCGATACCAACGGGCCGGTAATTGTCAACGCTGGCGGACACGCCTTTGTAAGGGTCGAATACGACAACGAATTACGGTCGCGCATCACTCGCAAGGTCTTGCCAACNCTCGATGTGCTCGAGCGCTACACGTTGGTNGATGATGCGATTGCTGCAGTCACNGCGCGCCGCCTCGACGCATCAGATCTTCTCNACATGCTCACCGAGTTCCGAGANGAAGATGCCCTTTCGGTATGGCAAAGCATCACNNCAGGCCTGCGCCTCNTCTCTCGNATCATCGGTGACACCGACGAACGNTCNACATTCGAAGANACNGTCCGTAATCTCTGCGAACCAACATTGCAGCGCCTCGGTGCCCCTNCAAAAGATGAAGATGATCTTGTCGGCTCACTTCGGGGTCTCTTNATGAAGACCGTTGCCCTTCTCGGAAACGACTCNACGTCGATCGAAAAGTGTCGTCAGATCGTGAACGATTCAGCTACCTCAACAGTCGATCCTGAACTGCTCGCCGCTGCGACGACGGTCGTTGCCAGTTGCGGCGACAATACCGACTACCAACGTTTTCTCGATGGCTTCAGGACCTCCCAAACCCCTCAAGAGCAACTCCGCAATCTCTATGCGCTCGNCGAGTTTCGTGACGCCGAGCTCATCGCCCAGACGTGTGAACTTGCCCTGTCATCTGAGGTCCGCACCCAAAACGCGCCGTTCTTGCTTCGTGCCTGCATCGCAAATGAGTCGAATGGTTCGNCGGCGTGGCGATTCGTCGCCGATCACTGGCAGGAAGCGAATGAACGATTCCCCACGAACACCATTGTTCGCATGGTCGACTCGGTAAAACTCCTCACCGGGGGCGGCGATGTCGATCATGTGCAGTCATTTTTTGCGGATCATCCGATCCCACAGGGTGCAGCAACACTTCAACAGATTCTTGAACGACAACTCATCAACGCTCAGGCGACCGAGTTTCACCGACCTCTACTTCTCGGAGCCCTTCGAACGTAACTTCACGCGACATTCCTCGCTCGTCGACGATCGGTGGCGGGGTGGTCAGTGCTCCCAGGCGGTGACCGCTCCTGATTCGATGAGGTCGGCAATGCGACCGTCGTCGTAACCGAGTTCTTTCANGACTTCGACGGTGTGCTCACCAATATCTGGTGCAACTCGGCGAGGCTTCCACGGGGTTCCCCAAAAATCTGCCGGCGTCGCCAACATTTCGCGGCTGCTGGCGCCATCGCGCTCTGGAACGTCTACCACTGCCCCAGATGGCCGGAACTGCGGATCTTCCACGACGTCGTCAATGCTGTTCACCGGAGCCCAAAACACATCAGGTTCGTTAGCGAACGCAGCCTCGCACTGTTCGAGCGTGAACGTTGCGAATACCTCATCAAGCAACCTGATGAGTTCCGCCCTGTGTTTAAACCGAGCCCTCTCGCTGTTAAACCTCTCATCGTCGATGAGATCGTCGATTCCGAGCGCTCGGGCTAGCGGAGGCCAATGTCGATCAGATGTCACCCCAACCAGCCACAGATAGCGATCATCTGCGGTGCGATAACTGTTCGCCATCGGGTTCGGATTCGTCTCTCGCTGAGCGATCGGTGCCACCCGTCCCCAGTCGAGTTTGAGNTTGAGGTCNAACCCGAGGGTGTACAGACCTTGACGCATCAGCGAGGTCGTCACAAGTTGGCCTTCACCTGTGCGTTCACGGTGGACGAGAGCAGCACTGATCGCGCCGGCAAGGGCGACACCTGTTGCATGGTCACCCATTCCGCCTCGCTGAATTGGCAACCCAGCGCCCGGGATCGCCAAGGAATGCGCAATACCAGTGCGCGACCAATACGCGGCGAGATCGTATGCCGCTCGTTCTGCATCTGGCCCTTGATGCCCGTAGCCAGTGATGTGCCCATAAACGAGTTGGGGGAACTTCTCGAGCATCGTTTCAGCATCNAGGCCAGCTCGACGGAGAGCTCCTGGCCGAAGGTTGCTGATAAACACATCGGCCTCAGCGAGGAGGTCGAGCACGACCTGCCGACCATCATCGGTCGAAATATCGGCCGAGATTCCGCGNTTNCCGCGGTTNTCGAGCTCAAACACNGGGTTCGTGNCAGGGTCACCGCCNAAGATGTACTTGAACGAACGGTTCGGATCACCGGCTTTGGGCTCAATTTTGACGACGTCAGCACCCCAGTCACACAAGATAAGAGCAGCTGAAGGACCTGCAATCCATACGCCAAGTTCAACAACTTTGATGCCCTTGAGAGGGCCACCGCTATCGACATCCATAGCCGAACCGTAGTGAGAGAGCTCAATACTTCTTGCAGTGGAGCTCGGGTCCCGGCTCTCGATCATTCTGGGTAGGTGGCTACGGTGCCGTCATGAACCCGTTGCCGCAGAGTTCAACTCGAGGAACCCGCCACCTCGTGGCTTCAGCCGACCAACTCGCTGCCCGTGCCGGAGATGCGATCTTCAGCAAGGGAGGTAACGCAGTTGACGCCGCCATTGCAACAAATGCCGCCATTGCCGTCACCTGTCCGCACCTCTGCGGCCTTGGCGGAGACCTGTTCGCTCTCATTCACGATGGACATTCGGTGCATGCACTCAACAGCAGTGGCCGAGCGGGTTCGGGGGCGAATGCAGATCAACTTCGTGCCGAGGGCCTCACAACATTGCCATTTCGACATGACATTCGAGTGGTCACCATGCCCGGATGTATCGATGGCTGGGTCGCACTCAATGAGCGATTCGGATCGATGCCGTTGGCCGAGGTCATTCAACCCGCAATCGATCTAGCCGAATACGGATTCCCTGCAAGCCCGTTGCTCGTTGGAGCGGTCCACCAACTCGATAGCCGAGGTGCCGAGGCACTGCACGAACTGTCGTCGCAGGCGACGAGTGTCGGTGCAGTTGTGCGCCGCCCAGGTGTCGCCCGAGCACTCCGAGCAGTGGCATCGGGAGGGCGTGATGGTTTCTATCTCGGCGAATTTGGGCAGGGCCTAAAAGAGCTTGGCAACGGTCTGTTTCATGATCGTGATCTTGAACAGTCGTCGGCCGAGTGGGTCACGCCCCTCACGAGTTCAGCCTTCGGAGTCGACCTCCACACCATTCCTCCAAACTCTCAGGGCTACCTCACGCTCGGGGCGGCATCGTTACTCGACGGCATCGACCTTGGAGAGACCGATGATGATCGTTGGGCACATCTCACTATCGAAGCATCGAAGGTCGCCGGATTTGATCGCCCTCAAGTCTTGGGCGATCGCGCCGATGGCAACGAACTTCTTGCTGCCATCGCGACGCGGCGAGACCTGCTCAACGTCAATGCAGCAAGCAAGATTGGTGTTCGCTCGACAGATGGAGATACGACATATCTCTGTACCGCAGAGACCGATGGGTATGCGGTCTCTCTTATCCAGTCGAATGCAGCCGGGTTTGGATGCTGGCTTGCAGAACCCCACACGCAGATCAATTTGCACAATCGAGGACTCGGGTTTTCCCTTGAGCCCGGCCATCCAGCGGTCTTCGGGCCAGGTCGGCGCCCCCCGCATACCTTGTCGCCAGCACTTGCAACCCGTGACAGCGAGTTTGTGTCGGTATTCGGCACGATGGGAGGAGATGCTCAGCCACAAATTCTTCTGCAGATCGCAGCCCGCCTGTTTCAGCATCAACAGTCACCCACAGAAGCAATTCACGCCGCCCGCTGGGCTCTCGCCGGACCGACGTCTGGGTTCGATACGTGGGACGACATGTCACAGCAGCAGGTGCTACTCGAGGGTCATTCGCCGTCTACGTGGCGGGAACGCCTTACCGCCCGCGGTCATCGCATACGCGTGCAACCCGAGTGGGATTCAACATTTGGACATGCCCACGCCATTGTGCGTGGCGAGCATGGCCTGGCCGGAGCCGCCGATCCGCGAGCTCGGGTCAGCGCGTGCCTTGGACGCTAACTCGTCATCTGCGATTCACAGCACGAGCACTCGGGTGCCCACGTCGGCGAACGACCAAAGAAACTCTGCGTCTTGAGGTGCTTGACGGGTACAGCCTCCTGAGAGCCGTTGACCCAGTTCGTCGATGGTCTGCAATTTTTCGTCGGAGTCGCGCCATGATGGAATTGCGTGGAACCCAATATGACCTCGCTCTGTTTGGGTATATCGAATCATGTATGGAAGATCAGCTTGTAAGTCCCACCCGAGGGCGCTTTCAGACCGGCTGTAGACCTTGTGCCAGCCGGGAACCTCGTTGCGGTAACGGCTACCTGATACGAGGTACGAGCGAACAACCTGCTCATCATCATCGATTGCCCACACTCGCTGAGATGACCGTTGGTAGACGACTCGCTTGCCGGTGCCTTGCCCTGCATCTTCAGGAAGTTCAGGTGCGTCACTTCCTGCTGATGCCACTGGTGAAAGCGGCATACCAAGTAGGTCAACCGCACCCGGTGCAGGGGCTGGGGTTCGAACAATGAATGCCTCGAGGCCCGGCCAGACACCAAGCTCGGTGGCGGTCACTTTGCTGATAATGCCATCGACGTAGAGCTCTAAGTCTGTTTGGAATTCTCGGGTGGCCTCATCGGTTTCCTCATCGAACACTCCGGTGATCTCCACGTTGCTGTACCCCGCGGCAACAAGTGCAATTTGCGCGCATCTCACCGATTCACCAATGTCTCCGAGGGAGATTTCAAATTCACTAACGGTGCATGCGGTGTCGGTAATTGTCGCCTCAGCAACTGTGGTCGTCGTGGTCTCTTCCTCCACCTGACTTGTCGAGGTGGTATCGGCAACTGCCTCCGGGGAGGTGCCCCGAAATGACCATGCGACAAGGCCAACGACGAGTGTCACCACGACCATCGCAACGACGATTAGTCGACGGCGACCCGCGTTTGGGTCAGGAATCTCGAGGGGTGCGAGTGGTTGAACCACCCCAATGTTCTATCGACGACGAAGAGAATTGGCGACTGGGTGTCGATTACCGCGGACGATCTCCGATCATCGTCACTCGCTCCATCCTTCGATGGAAACCGCCGTAATCGGGAATTGCGTAATGCTGTGTGCACCGGTTGTCCCATTGGGCAACGCTGCCCGGCTGCCAACGGAACCGGCAGGTGATCTCGAGTCGATTCACCTGCTCGTACAGCCGGTGGCGAAGCGAACGGGATTCATCTTGGGTCATTCCGTCGATGCCCGTCACGAAGTTGCGGTTGATGAAGAGAGATTTAATCCCAGTTTCGGGGTGCGTTCGAACGATCGGGTGCCGCTGTGGCGGG